>JAEUMW010000448.1 GCA_016791345.1 Betaproteobacteria bacterium
ACGAGCGGGCAGCTGCGACCCTTCATCTCGATCACGCCGGTGTACCAGGGCAACGCAGATCTCGATCGCCGCGGGGACTTCAGCACGCGCGGGGTCATCCTGCGCGGTGGCGCAGCGTACAGCCTGGGCGGCGCCAACAGCGTCGGCCTCACGCTCAACTACGACTATCTCGACTATTCGTTCTCCACGCCGAGCTCGCTCGGCATCAGGGCGCCGTGGGGCACCGTCCAGCGTTATGGCTTCACGCTGCCGCTGTCGTTCGACGTGGGTGATGGCTGGAGTGTGGGTGCTGCGCCCTCGGTCGACTGGGTGCGCGAGAACGGTGCGGACAGCGGCGAGTCGGTCGTCTGGGGCGGACTCGTCTCCGGCACCAAGCGCTTCGACGACGGCAATCGTGTCGGCCTCGGGGTCGGCGTGTATGACCGCATCGACACCACCAGCGTGTTTCCGTTTCTCATCGTCGATTGGCGCCTGGGTGACCGTTGGCGCGTGATCAACCCGCTGCCGAGCGGACCTACCGGTCCTGCGGGACTCGAGCTCGACTACCAGTTCGACGGTGGCTGGACCGCCGGTGTCGGTGCGGCGTGGCGGGTGCTGCGCTTCCGTCTGAGCGAGACCGGTTCGACGCCGAATGGCATCGGCGAGGAGCGCGGTGCGCCGATCTTCCTGCGCGTGACACGTAGTTTCAACGACCAGATGGCGCTGCACCTGTACGGCGGCGTGGTGGTTGCCGGGAAGCTGCGGCTGGAGAATGCGTCCGGCGGATTGCTGCGCGAGGACGACTTTGACGCGGCGCCGCTCTTCGGCGCGAGCTTCGTCGGGCGCTTCTGAGCCGTCGTCCTTCCGCCACGCACAGCGGCGTCGCACGTGCATCCGGGCGACGCTGTCCGCGTCGTCTCAGTCCCGCAGCTCGCGTCCCGTCAGCTTGAGGAAGACATCCTCCAGGCTTGCCGCGCGATGCATGTAGTGCAGCCGCGGCCACGCCGCGAGCGATGCGATCAGCGCATCGGCGTTGCGCAGGTAGCAGAATACGGTCTCGCCGGTGCGCTCGCAGCGCTCGGCGTGGCGGCTGCCGGCACGGCTGAGCCAGTCTTCGACACCGTCGCCGTAGACCTCCACCACCTCGGGTTCGATATGCTCTGCAATGAGCGCTTGCGGGCCGCCTTCGGCGATGAGCCGCCCCTGGTCGAGCACCGCGAGGCGCTGGCACAGGCGCTCGGCTTCGTCCATGAAGTGCGTCGTCAGCAGCAGTGTCTTGCCTTCCGCCGCGAGCCGCTTGAGGCGATCCCAGATGAGATGCCGCGCCTGTGGATCGAGGCCGGTGGTGGGCTCGTCGAGCAGGATGAGGTCGGGATCGTTGACGAGCGCCCGCGCCAGGGCAAGCCGCCGCTTCATGCCGCCCGAGAGCGACTGGATGGTCGCCTTCGCGCGCCCTGCGAGCCCGGCGAACTCGAGCAGGTCGGGGATGCGGCCGCGGGTGGTCGCGTCGCTCTGACCGAAGTAGCGGCCGAACACCAGCAGGTTCTCGTAGACGGTGAAGTCAGGGTCGAGGGTGTCGGACTGCGGGACGACGCCAATGCGCGTGCGCGCCTCGCGGGCGCGCGCGGGGACCGGCAGGCCGAGCAACTCGATCTCGCCGGCGTCGGGCTCGGTGAGGCCCAGGCACAGGCGCAGCGTCGTCGTCTTGCCGGCGCCGTTGGGACCGAGGAGGCCGAAGCATTCGCCGCCGGCGAGCTCGAGGTCGACGCCGGCGACGACCGTCGTGCCGCCGTAGCGCTTGGTGAGCCCGCGGACCCGCAGCGGCGCCATCGTCCGCGCGCTGGCCGAGTCACCCACGACTAGTGACCGCTCGGGTCGGACCAGCCGCGCGCTGCGGCAATCACCATGTCGTGCAGGCAGTGCAGTTGACCGTGAAAGAAGTGGCCGGCGCCAGGCAGCACGAGCACCGGCAGCTCCTGCGGGCGTGCCCACTCCAGGATCTCGGTGAGCGACACCACATCGTCGTGCTCGCCGTGAATGATGAGCGTGTTCCGGGCGACCTTCTCGACGTCGAAGCGGCCGACGGCGGGCGCCACCAGCACCATCCGCTGCGGCTGCAGGTATTGCGCGGCGCGGCTTTGCACGAAGCCGCCGAAAGAAAAGCCGGCGAGCAGGATCGGCAGATCGCCGGCGCGCTGACGCGCGTAGTTGGCAAGCGCCAGCATGTCCTCCGTCTCGCCGCGGCCCTCGTCGTACAGCCCCTCGCTTTTGCCCACGCCGCGGAAATTGCAGCGAAGCGAAATGTTGCCGAGCTGGGTGAACGTGCGCGCGAGCGTGTTCACCACCTTGTTCTCCATCGTGCCGCCATACAGGGGGTGCGGATGCGCGATGAGGGCGATGCCGCGACGCGGGCAGGCCGGCTCGTTGACGAGCACCTCCAGGCGCCCGGCCGGACCGTCGATAAAAGTGCGCTCCGGATGCGGCGGTCTCAAATGCGCAGTCGCTCCACGATGCGGCCGTTCTGCAGATGCTCGGTGATGATCTCGTCGATGTCGCTCTGGTCGACGTAGGTGTACCAGACCTCGTCCGGGTAGACGACGATGACGGGTCCTTCGGTGCAGCGGTCGAGGCAGCCGGCCTGGTTGATGCGCGTCCTGCCGTGCCCGGCGAGGCCCAGCGCCTTCACGCGATCCTTGGCATAGGCGCGCAGGGCGGACGCACCGCGATTGTTGCAACAGGCCTCACCGGCACCGCGCTGATTGCAGCAGAAGAACACGTGGTAGCGGAAATAGCTCAAGGCACCTCCGGAGCGCGCGCGAAATTATAGCGTGCGCGCACGCAGCCTGCGGCATCCGGGGGCGTAGCCCATTCACGCATATAATTGCGCCGCAGATTTCGACTCGATGCCGAGCCTTCTTCCGAACCCACGAATCGGAGACCCTTCATGACCTTGTTGCGCACTTTTTTCTGCGCCGTGCTGGCGCTTGCCGTGCTGCCTGCGCAGGCAGAGAACACCCTCGAAGAGAACGCGGCCATCATGCGCGCCGTGCAGTCGACGGACGCCAAGACCCTGGTCGCGCAGAACCTCAAGCTCACCGACGCCCAGGCGAAGGCTTTCTGGCCGGTCTACGACCGCTACGACGCCCAGCGCGCGAAGATCGAGGACCGCGTCGACACGGTGCTCACCGACTACCAGCTGAGCTGCGAACAGCTGTGCGACGAGAAGGCCGGTCAGCTCATCAACGAGTGGATGAAGGCCCGGCAGGACCTCGACAAGCTTCGTCGGCACTACATCGCCAAGTTCGGCGCGGTGATTCCACCGACCAAGGTGCTGCGGCTCTACCAGATCGAGGGGCTGCGCGAGGCGGTGATCCGCGTCGACCGTTTCCGGAAGGTGCCGCTCGCGAAGTGAGGGCGTGGTTCAGCGGTCGCGGCGCGGTTTGCGGCCGAGGAAGAGCCAGACCAGCGCGAGAAACGGCCACGCGGTGCCCACGGTGTGCGCCAGGCCGGTGAAGTTGAGCAACTGGCCGTAGTGCCAGTTGAAGAGTCGCAGAAAATCGAGGTGATTCGCATCGCGCGCGAAGATCTGGGTCAGCGCGATCACCGTGAGCAGCGACATCGTGCACCCCAGACGGCGCCAGCGCTCCGACGTGAGGAGGAACAGGCCGAGCAGCGCGAGTCCGGACGCGGCGCCCATCCACACTTCGCGCGACAGCCACTGGAAGCGGGCTTCCGGTCGCAGCAACAGAAAACCCGCCGCCAGCTTGATGAGTCCCGCGGTGAGCGCGAGGAGGGTGGTGCCGACGAGTGCCTGCCACGGCTTGCGCACGAGCGCCGCGAGCATCAGTCCCACGGCGAGCAGCGTGAACATCGCCGCACCCATCTCGAGAATACTGAAGGCTGGCTGCGCGTAGTCCGGTCGCAGTGCGGAGCCGCCCGGCACGCGGATCGCGACGTTGCCGAGCAGCGGCAGCGACGGATTGAGCTGCGAGGCGAACCAGAGGGCGAGCAGCGCGAGCCCGATGTCCGCGTGCACGCCGGGACGGAAGCGGCTGCGCAGCCACATGAAGCGGCGCGAGACGAAGTCAAGGCTGCCGGTGCGCACCGCGATCATCGCGCCGAGAAAGGTGCCCGTGAGGTTCATCGCGGAATCGAGGTTGGAGCTGATGCGTCCCGGCAGGTAGCCTTGCGCGAACTCGAGGCCGAGGCTCACCGCCCCGCCGGCCAGCGTCGCAGTCAGCAGGGCAACATCGCGCGGCACGTAGTTGATGAGCGCGAGCGTGAGCAACAGCCCGAGCGGGAGGTAGGCAACGGCATTGATCGTGAGATCGAAAGCCGTCCAGTAGCGCGGCCAAGGCGCGGTCAGAAACGCGAACGGGTCGCCCGCCGGGGCGCGCCAGCCGGCAAAGGGCGTGAGGCTGGCATACAGGATGAGCAACAGATAAGCTAGGGCAAAGAACCACGCCAGACGCGGGCCGCTCGCTTCGAGCTCGGCCGATGGCGCGGTAATCATGCCAGTCGATCGATCATCACGCATGAAATACTACGACATCTTCAACGGGGACGCGGACGGCATCTGCGCCTTGCATCAACTGCGCCTGTCGGAGCCGCGGGACGCGGTGCTCGTCACCGGCGTGAAGCGCGACCTGCGGCTCGTCGAGAAGGTCGAGGCCGAGGCCGGTGATGTGCTCACCGTCCTCGACGTCTCGATGCAGGAGAATGCCGAAGCTTTGCAACGGTTGCTCGCGCGCGGTGTGCGCTGTCAGTACTTCGATCATCACTATCCCGGAGACATACCGTCACATCCGGCCCTGACGGCGGTCATCGACACGAGCCCCGACGTCTGCACGAGTCTTCTCGTCGATCGCTACCTGAGCGGCCAGTGGCGGCCGTGGGCAGTGGCGGCGGCCTTTGGCGACAATCTCGACGAGACGGCCCGGGTGGCGGCCGCGCCGCTGCAGCTTGCGGCGGCGCGCATCGAACTGCTGGCCGAGCTTGGCCGCCTGCTGAACTACAACGGCTATGGCGAGCAGATCGCCGACTTGGTCTATCCGCCGGCGGAACTCTACCGCATCGTGAGCCGCCACCGTGACCCTTTCACGTTCATCGAGGAAGAACCGGCATTCGCTGCGCTGCGCGCGAATCAGGCAGAAGACCAGAGGCGCGCGGCCGCGCTGCAGGCGTATGCGGAGACTGCGTCCGGCGCCGTCTACGTGCTGCCGAACGCGGCGTGGAGCCGGCGTCTTTCCGGCACCGTGGCGAACGATCTCGCACGCGCGCGCCGCGAGCGTGCCCATGCCGTGCTGGTGGCGCGTGAAGGCGGCTTCACGGTGAGCGTGCGGGCGCCGCGCGATCGGCCGCTCGGTGCGGACGCGCTGTGCCGCCGATTTCCCAGCGGCGGCGGTCGCGCCGCCGCGGCGGGCATCAACATGCTCGCGGAATCCGATCTCGACCGCTTCGTGGCGGAGTTTCAGCGCGCTTTCTGAGCGCTTGTCGCATCCCTGAAAGGAGCAATGCCATGCCCGCCCGCATCTTGCCGATCGCACTTGCCGCGATGGTGCTCAGCGCATTCGTCGCCACCCCCGCGCCTGCCCGCCAGTACTCGACGCCGCTGCACCGCTGCGTGAACGCGGCGCTGGCGAAGAAGCCCGGCAGCGTGGTCTCGGTGAGCCAGGAGACCGAGAACGGCAGGCAGATCTATGAGATCGACATCATCGGCAACGACGGCAAGCGCTGGGAGCTGGACTGCGACCTCGAGACCATCAGGATCGTCAAGATCGAGCGCGAGGATGACGACAGGGGTCGCGGGTCTGCGGCGGCGCCCGCAGCGGCGGTGCCCGCAGCGCAGGCGGCCGGCGGCCCCGGTGTTACCGTGATCTCGCCGCAGCCGATCTTCAAGGTGAGCGAAGACCGGGCGAAGGAGATCGCGTTGCGTCAGTATCCCGGCACCATCTCGTCGGTGGTGTACGAATATTCCGACGGTCGCCCCGGTTACGAGATCCACATCCGCGGCAATCAGGGGCAGCGCATCGAAGTCGAGATCGACGGCATCAGCGGAGACGTCACGGAGGTCTCCGAGAAGCCGCGCTGAGCTTTCTCGCTGGGGATGGAATCGCCCAGGACCGCCGCCGCAACGGAACGGCTGCGGCCGCGCCGCCGCCTGCACGGAATCGCGACCGGACTGCTGGTCGCCATGCTTCTCGTGTACGGCGTGGCGACGCTGTATGCACCGAGCTACCCGTGGCTGGGCGTCGTGCGCGCATTCGCGGAGGCGGCCGCAGTGGGTGCGCTGGCCGACTGGTTTGCCGTCGTCGCCATGTTCCGTCACCCGCTCGGGTTGCCGATCCCGCATACCGCGATCATTCCCCGCAACAAGGACCGCATCGGCGCGAGCCTCGGCCGCTTCGTCGAGCAGAACTTCCTCGAGCCGGAGCTTCTCCACAACAAGCTGGCGGATGTCGACCTCGCGCGCCACGCCGCGCAGTGGCTCAAGCAGGAAGGTCGCAGCAGCGCCGTTGCAACGCGTGTCACCGACCTCCTGCCGCAGCTGCTGGATGCGGTGGAGGACGAGGACGTCTCGCGATTCATCTCGGAGCAGCTGCTCGCGCGCGTCGACGAGATCGAGGCGGCGCCGCTCGCCGGTCGGTTGCTCGGCATGCTGACGCAGCACGATCGTCACCAGGAGATCATGGATGCGTTGCTCAAGTCCGCATCGCGCCTGCTCGGTGAATACGACGGCATGATCCGCCAGAAAATCACCGAGAATACCGCGTGGCTTCTGCGCAAGTTCCGCCTCGACGCGGTGGTGGCGAAAACGCTGCTCACGGCGGCGGAGCAGCAGTTAAGAGAGGTGAGCGAGGATCCGGCGCATCCCTGGCGGCTGCGCTTCGATGCCGCCGTGCGCGAGTTCATCGCGAAGCTCACGACCTCGCCCGAGTATCTCGCGCAGGGTGAACGGCTCAAGGCCGAGCTTCTGGAGCACCCGGCCGTGCGCAACTACGTGGCGGGGCTCTGGGGTGAGATCAAGGGCGCCGTCCGCCGCGATGCCGCGCAGCCCGGCTCGAAGCTCAAGGAGCGCGTAGCGGCGGTGATCGTCGGTTTCGCCGATGCCCTGCTGGTCGACGAGGCGCTGCGGCTCAAGGTGGACGGGTGGGTGAAGACGACCGTCGTGCGCGCGGTCACCACGCGCCGGCGGGAGGTCGGGCTCCTCATCGCGGAGACCATGCGCCGCTGGGATGCGCGCACGTTCACCGACAAGATCGAACAGGAAGTCGGCAACGACCTGCAGTACATCCGGCTCAACGGCACCATCATCGGTGGCCTGGC
>JAEUMW010000449.1 GCA_016791345.1 Betaproteobacteria bacterium
GGCTGCCCGCGAGCAGCCCGCAGCTGTAGCGAGCGAAGGCGGCGGCTCCCACACTCAGAACTGGAAGTAGATGAACTCGCTGAAGCCGCTCGACATGTAGAGCATCCCGAAGTAAGCGACGATCGTCATGGCGAGCGCCCAGCGGCGGGTCGGCCGCCAGCGCAGCCACGGCATCGCCGGCCGCAGTTCCGGGCGGTAATCGAGCGCCGGGTCGTAGCGTTCCATGATCTGCTGCGTGTTGGGTGCGAGCCACACGACGACGAGACCGACGACGATCCACGTGATGAGCTGGGTGCCCGCGAACGTGGGAGAGTCACGGAAGTGCACACCGTGCTGTGACAACCATTCGCCCGCCGCACCCCAGCTTGCCAGCCACTTGAACGGCATCTCGATGCCGTTCAACCCCGCCATCCCCTTGAGCACGATCAGCGCCGCATCGAAGGACGTCGCGCGGAAGAAGACCCAGGCTACGACCACGGCGAGGAAGGTCAGCGCCTGCGCGGCAAGCCGGCCGCCGCGGCTGTGCGCGTCTTTCCACCCGAGGCGCCGACGCAGCACGTGCCATGCGTGATTCACTACGAGATAGAGCCCGTGCAGACCGCCCCAGACGACGAAGGTCCAGTTCGCACCGTGCCACAGGCCGCCCAGCAGCATCGTCACCATCAGGTTCACGTAGCGCCGGCCGCCGCCGTGGCGGTTGCCCCCGAGCGGGATGTAAAGGTAATCGCGCAGGAGGCGCGACAGCGTCATGTGCCAGCGCCGCCAGAAGTCGCTGATGTTCTCCGCCTTGTAGGGCGAATTGAAGTTGAGCGGCAGATTGATGCCGAAGAGGCGCGACAGGCCGATCGCCATGTCGCAGTAGCCGGAGAAGTCGAAGTACAGGCGCAGGGTGTAGGCGAGCGCACCGCCCCAGGCATCGAGGAGCGGCAACGCGGTACCGGCGGCGGCGGCGGCGAACACCGTCGTCGAATGCGGTGCGATGCCATCGGCAAGCACCGTCTTCTTGAAGAGCCCGATGAAGAAGATGGTGAGCCCGACCGCGATGTTCTCCCACTGCATGCGATAGGTCGCCGCCCGGTCGAACTGCGGCATCATCTCCGCGTGATGCAGGATCGGCCCCGCGATGAGATGCGGAAAGTAGGTGACGAAGAGTGCGTAGTGCACGAGGTTGTACTCGCGCACCTTGCCCTGCGCCGCGTCCACCAGGTAGGCGATCTGGGTAAAGGTGTAGAACGAGATGCCGAGCGGCAGCACGATCTCGCCCACCATCCAGGCCGTGCCGAGGGCATGGTTGAAATTGTCGACGAAGAAGTTCGCGTACTTGAAGTATCCGAGCAGCAGCAGATTGAAGACGACGCCGAGCACGAGCCGCTGCTGCGCGCGCCTGGGCTCCTCGGAACGCAGCAGGCGCTGGATGCCCTTGCCGACGTTGAAATTGACGACGATCGAGAACGCCAGCAGGAGGATGTACTTGGGGCTCCACCAGCCGTAGAAGAAGAATGAAGCGAGGGCGAGCCACGCGGCGGCGGCCCGATGGTTCTTTAGCGCAATTGCAAAGAAGACGAAGAACGTGACCGGGAGAAACCCCAGGATGAAGGCGTAGGAGTTGAACAGCATCCCGGATCAGAAGTCCGTCGATGGCATCGGGATCATCCCGGCTGCTCCGCGCCGCGCAAGACACGGCGTACGCGCAACGACGGGCGCGTGCAGCGGACTGCTGGCTCAGGACACGAGGTTTGCATGGGACGCAGGCTCGACACGGCGAGCCCGCCCTGGGGCCCGATCCGCTTCAAAGCGGCGAAGTATGAAGGAAGCGCCGTTGGCTGAGAATACGAGCCGTCGTCCTCGCGATCTGGCACTGCAGCAACGCGATCCGTCTGTCTGCGCTGCCCACGCCCGCCGCTGACGACGCGGAGCCGCCCGGCCGAACGGCACGGCGCGGCCGGCTCGCGCGACCTTCGCGCAGATCCCGTCACGGATCAGGCGACCGGCCGCACGGCACGACAGAGTTTCTTGATGC
>JAEUMW010000450.1 GCA_016791345.1 Betaproteobacteria bacterium
TTCCGGTGCTGCTGGTGCCGACCCGGCCATGAACCGGCGTGCCATCCTCTGGTGGCTCCTCGGCGCCTGCACGGCGGCGCCGGCGTGGTCTGAAGAGACCATTCCCTACCGGGCGCCCGGCCAGGTTCCGTCCGGATATCCCGCGGACTACGCGAAGACGATTGCGGCAGCCGAGGAGGAGGGTGCTCTCGTCGTCTACTCCAACACCGATCTCGCCGTCGCGCGGCCGCTGGTCGAGGACTTCCAGTCGCTCTACCCGCGGATCGAGCTCGATTACCAAGACCTCAACGCCACTCAGCTGCACCACCGCTACCTTGCCGAAAACGGCCTCGGGCACGACTCCGCCGATGCCCTGTGGAGTTCGGCGATGGATCTGCAGATGAGCCTCGTGGAGAAGGGCTATGCGCAGACCTATGCCTCGCCCGAGCGGGCGGCGCTGCCGAGCTGGGCGGTCTGGCGCGACCAGGCCTTCGGCACCACCTTCGAGCCGGTGGTGATCGCGTACAACAGGCAGGCCGTTGCCGCGGCGGAAGTGCCGCAGGCGCACGAGGATCTCGCGCGCCTCCTGCAGGCTGGGGGCGATCGCTGGCGCGGCCGGGTGGTGAGTTACGACGTCGAGCGCTCGGGCCTCGGCTATCTGCTGGCAACGCAGGACGCAGCCGCGTCTGCGGCGTACTGGGATCTCGTGCGCGCGCTCGGTGTCGCCGGTACGCGCTTTCAGCTCACTACGGATGCCATGTTGCGGGCGCTCGCGCGTGGCAACGCCCACATCGCCCACAACGCGCTGGGTGCCTACGTGATGCGCGCGGCACGGGCGGACACCGCCATTGGCTACGTCCTGCCGCGCGATTACACGCTGGTGATGACGCGAACCGCCTTCATCAGCCGCCGGGCACAGCATCCGCATGCCGCGCGTCTCTGGCTGGACTACCTGCTGTCGCGCCGCGGTCAGCAACTGATCGCCGATCGCGCACAACTCTTCGCGCTGCGTGACGACGTGGCGGGTGCCACCACTGCGGCCGGCCTCATGCAGCTGGCGGGCGAGCGGTTGCGGCCGATTCCGCTCGATTCCGCACTCGCGCGCAGCCTCGACGAGCCGGCGCGCCACGATTTTCTGCGGCGCTGGCGGATGGCTCTTGGCAAGCGCTGAGCTTCACCGCGGCGTGAGCGCCGCGGCAGCGAGGCGGTGAGTCGCGTGCAGGGTTCAGTCGACGATGCCGCCCTGCGGCCGAGCGTCCTGCAGCTCTTCGTCGGCTTCTGCAAGATCGGCCTGTCCGGCTTCGGCGGCACCATGCCGTTCGCGCGCCGGGCGATCGTCGACGACCGGCGCTGGCTGTCGTCGGAGGAGTTCAGTGCACTGCTCGGGCTGAGCCAGTTCCTGCCGGGTGCGAACCTCAGCAATCTCGCCATCTGCGTGGGCTCGCGCTTCCGCGGTGCGCGCGGTGCCGCCGCCGCCTTCTTCGGGCTCATGTCGGGTCCGTTCTGCATCGTTCTCGTCCTCGGCGCGCTGTACGACCGTTACGGCGACATTCCGGTTGTGCAGTCGATGCTGCACGGCATCGCCGCGGCGGGCGCGGGGCTGATTCTCGCCATGGGCATCGAGATGGCTCGCGATCTGCGCGCACGACCCGAGCTCTTTGCCGTCACCGGTGCCGTTCTGGTCGCAATCGCCGTCCTGCGCTGGCCCCTTCTCGCGGTGCTTCTGTGCGCCGCCCCGGTGGGCGTCTGGCTCGGCTGGCGGCGGCTGCGGTGAACGTGCTGCTCGACATCGCGTTACGCCTCGGCGCGCTTTCGCTGGTGGCCTTTGGCGGGGTCAATGCGATGCTGCCGGAGATACATCGGCTCGCGGTCCAGGAGTCGCACTGGATGAACGACGCGACCTTCGCCCAACTCTTCGCGATCGCGCAGGCGGCACCGGGTCCGAATCTCCTCATCATCTGCCTGATCGGCTGGCACGTCGCCGGGCTGGCGGGTGCGCTCACTGCGACCGTTGCGTTCTGCGGCCCGTCGAGCGCGCTCGTCTTCTTCCTGGTGGGATTCTGGGATCGCTTTCGCGATGCGCCGTGGCGCCACGCAGTGCAGATCGGCATCGCGTCGATCTCGGTCGGTCTGGTACTCGCGAGCGGCAGCCTGCTGGCGATTGCGGCTGCGATGTCGTGGCGTTCGATCGTGATCACGGCAGCCACGGTCGTCATTCTCCTCCTCGTGCGGGTGCATCCGCTGTGGTTGATTGCCGCGGGTGCCGCACTCGGTCTCGCCGGCTTCTCTTGAGGTGCGTGCGAACCTCGGGCGCGTGCGTCTGCTACACTTCCCGCCTTCGCAGTGACGGGCAACGAGTTGAGTGATCGACACAGAATGGGTGGTCTTGCCGCGCGCCTCTGCGTGACTGCCGGCTCCTGCCGTGTTGCGGTCGATGTGTTCGAGGACACGGTACCGAGAATCGCGGCGGACTTCCTGCAGGGCGAGCGGCAATGACCGAGGCATCAGCGCCTGCCGCAGGGGCGGGCGTGACGCCGGGTGCAGCGCCGAAGCAGCTCGATCTCGCCGTGCGTGATGCCGGCAACGGGGCCTGGGTGCTCACGCTTGCCGGGCCGTGGACGAAGAGCGAACAACTGCCCGGCGTGGCGGACCTCGAGGGCCGCATGGGCGCGAGCGGTCCGATACGCCGCGTGGCGTTCGACAGCGCGGGCCTGAGCGGCTGGGACAGTGCCCTCATCGTCTTCATCGGTCGCGTGGAAGCGCTTGCCACACGCGCCGGTGCGCAGCTCGATATTTCCGGTCTGCCCCAAGGTGCGCAACGCGTGTTTCGTCTCGCACGCACGGTGCCGCCGCGGTCGGCGGCGGACGGCGCCCGGCGCGCCGGTGTGGTGGAGCGGGTTGGTCTGGCGGCCATCGGCTTTGCCGGGGCGGTGCGCGAAGTGTTTACGTTCGTGGGCGAGGTGGCGATCGCGCTGCTGCGTTTCGTGACCGGTCGGGCGCGCTTTCGCCGGGCAGACTTCGTGGCGAACTTCGCCGACTGCGGTCCCGGCGCGCTGCCCATCGTTTCGCTCATCAGCTTCCTCACCGGGATGATTCTCGCCTTCGTCGGCGCCATCCAGCTCACGGCCTTCGGCGCGCAGATCTTCGTCGCCAACCTGGTCGCCATCGCGATGGCAGTGGAGATGGGCGGACTCATGACCGGCATCATCATGGCCGGACGTGCAGGCGCGTCGTTCGCGGCACAGATCGGCACCATGCAGGTGAACGAGGAGATCGACGCGCTGCGCACCACCGGCCTTGCCCCGAGCGAATTCCTCGTGCTGCCGCGGATTCTCGCGCTGTTCGTCATGACGCCGCTGCTCGCGCTCTACGCGAACTTCCTCGGCATCATGGGCGGGGCACTCGTCGGCGTGACGCTGCTCGATCTGTCCTGGGAAGGCTATATCGCGCAGACGCGCAGTGCGCTCAGCCTGAGCATGTTTGCCAAGGGCCTGATCAAGGCCGCCGTGTTCGGCGTGCTCGTGGCGATGGCAGGGTGCCTGCGCGGCATGCAGTGCGGGCGCAGCGCCGAGGAGGTCGGACGCGTGACCACCTCAGCAGTGGTCACGAGCCTGGTGCTGATCGTGGTCGCCGATGCGATCATCACCGTGATCTACAACGCGATCGGATGGTAATGTCGACTGCCGCGTCCGCGCCGGTTGCGACTGACCACATCGTCGTGAACGAAGTCACGGTCGGTTACGGCGAGCGCGTGATCCAGAGCAATCTCGATTTCACCATCCGCCGCGGTGACATCTTCATCATCATGGGCGGCAGCGGGTGCGGCAAGAGCACGGTGATGCGCTCCCTCATCGGGCTCGTCCCACCCAAGAAGGGAAAGGTGATCGTCGATAGCGAAAGTCTGTGGGATCTCGACGAGAGCACCCGCCAGGATTTCATCCGCCGCTTCGGCGCGCTCTATCAGAGCGGCGCGCTGTGGAGCTCGATGACACTGGCGGAGAACGTCTCGCTCGCGCTCGAACAGTTCACGCGGCTGTCGGCCGCGGAAATCCGCGAGCTTGTAGAGCTCAAGCTCGCACTGGTCGGGCTTGCCGGCTTCGCAGACTTCTATCCTTCGGAGATCAGCGGCGGCATGCGCAAGCGCGCAGGCCTGGCACGTGCGATGGCGCTCGACCCCGAGGCGCTCTTCTTCGACGAACCATCCGCGGGGCTCGACCCGATCAGCTCACGACTGCTCGACGATCTCATCCTCGAACTGCGCGACAGTCTCGGCGCCACGGTCGTGATGGTCACGCACGAACTGCCGAGCATCTTCGCGATCGGCACCAATTCCGTGTTTCTCGATGCCGAGACGAAGACCATGATCGCGACCGGTGACCCGAAGGTCTTGCTCGCCGAGTGCGAGGATCCACGCGTTCGCCGTTTTCTCACGCGCGGTGAAGACAGCGGCAAGCCGACTGCGACGACGCGCCCGTCCATGGCACAATCGTAACCGTGAAAAGCAAAGCCACTCTCATCGGCGCCTTCATAATCGGTGCCATCGCGCTGGTCGCGTTCGCACTGATTTTCCTGACGCCGCTGTTGCGCGCCGGCCGTGCAACCCCGGTGATCTTCAATTTCGATGCAGGCGTCACCGGGCTCCAGCTCGGCGCGCCGATCACCTTTCGCGGCGTCAAGGTCGGCGAGGTGACCGGCATTCGCGCCGCATATGATCCGGCCAACAAGCAGTTCCTCTTTCCCGTCGAGGGCAGGCTGACCGAGCGTGTCGAGATCATCGGGCGACAGGAAAGGGGCATGACGGAGCAGCAGCTCGCCGCAGTGCGAAGCGAAGTCGTCGAGAGATTCGGGCTGCGGGCGCGCCTCGAAGTCATCAGCTTCGTGACCGGGCTGCAGCGCGTGCAGCTCGACTTCGAGCCGGGCACACAGATGGATCTTCACGAGAGTGCGCCGTCGGGGTGGTGGGAGATTCCGACCTTGCCCTCGCGCACGCAGGAGCTCGAGGAGTTCCTGACGGGACTGCCGGTTGGCGAGATCGTCAACGATCTGCG
>JAEUMW010000451.1 GCA_016791345.1 Betaproteobacteria bacterium
CGAGCGCCAGTGCGTCGACCTTGCGGTCCGCGCATTCGAGGTCCACACCGACCGGATGCCCGACGCAGAACGCGGCGAGCGCAAGCTCACCGCTGTGCGAGAGGTTGAACTGGAGATCGACGTCGCTCGATCCGGCGGCGAGTCCGGGCTTGCCGTGCGCGCCGTACTCGAAGTGCAGCGAACCGGGCGATTGCATGAGGTAGCCCCCGACGAGCACGCGCAGCGCCCCACGCGCCACGCGGTAGCGCCGCACGTCGTCGGTATGTCGGAAACGCCCGGCCCGCGCTGCCTCATCGGGTGCGAGATACGCGGTGAGCGCGGCGACGGTATCCGCAGCGGCGTCGAGCGCAAACAGCCACAGGTGCACTTCGGCATGAGGCAGGGGAAGCATGGGGAGCACCGGAATTGCGGCCGGAAGTGGCGAAAGGCGTCGATTATAATGACCGCCGACCCGCGTCCCGGTGTCCTCCCCTACCCCGAAAAGAGAAGAAGCCGCTTGTTCCTGCTCAAGCTCCTGTCGCACCTGCCGTTGTCGGTGCTCTACCTGCTCGCGCCGCTGGTGTACTTCATCACCTATCACCTGCTCGGGCATCGCAAGCACGTCCTCTTCGACAACCTGCGCCAGAGCTTCCCGCGCAAGTCGGAGGCGGAGATCGTCGCGCTCGCGAAGCGCAATTTCCGCAATTTCTCCGACGTGCTGATCGAGATGCTGAAGGGCATCACCATACGCAACGAGGAAATCCTGCGCCGGGTCGACCTGCAGAACATCGAGCCGCTGCTCGAACACGCGCAGCGCAAGCAGCCCATGGTCATCCTCACCGCCCACCAGTGCAACTGGGAGTGGCTGCTGCTCGCGGCCTGTCTGCGCCTGCCCTTCCCTCTCGACGTCGTCTACAAGCCGCTCGACCACGACCCGTTCGACGACGTCATGCGGCAGGCGCGCGGGCGCTTCGGCGGCACGCTCATCGCCCCAGAGAATTTCCTCGCAACCATCATCCAGCGCCGGGGACAGGCCGTCGGCTTCGTGATGAACGCGGACCAGACGCCGCTCAAGGAGGAAGAGAAGCTCTGGACGAAGTTCCTCGGTCGCGACACCGCGTTCTTCGTCGGTGCCGACAAGATCGCGCGCATGACCCGGGCGCCGGTGTACTTCGTCGCCATGCGCCGCCGCGCGCGCGGCTACTACGAGGCGCACATCTCGGAGCTCGCGCGGCCGCCCTTCCCGGTCGGTGGCTATCCGATCGTCGAGCGCTACGTGCTCGCCCTCGAAGGACTCGTGCTCGAATCCCCCGAGGACTGGCTCTGGGTCTACAACAAGTGGAAGTACAGGAAGCCGCTCTACGGCTGACGGATCGAACTACGCCAGCGTCGGCTGGCTCACCCTTGAATCGAGGTAGGCCGCGAGCTTGCCGATGGTGGGGTAATCGAAGAAGTCCGTGATCGCGAGCTGGTTCGGCCACTTCTCCTCGATCCGCTCGTGGATCTGCGCGAGTACGAGAGAACTCGTTCCGAGCTCGAAGATGTTGTCGTTGACGCCGATCTCGCGGCCCGGGATGAGCTCGCGTGCGATCGCGAGGAGCTCCTGCTCGAGGGCGCCGGACGGGTGCTGCTCTGCCGCGTCGGGTCGCGGTTCCAGCGCCTCCAGCCCGTTGATCGCCGCGTCGAATTCACCCGCGAGGTAGCGGTCGCGCAGCAGGAAGCGCTGCACCTTCCCGCTGGTCGTCTTCGGAATCTGCGCGACGGGAATGACGCGCGCGAGCGCGACCCCGGCACCTTCCGTGATGCGCGTGCGCACCGTCTGCGCGATCGGCACGAACTCCTCCAGGCTCTTGCGGTGGAGAATGAACGCGACCACCTCGTCGGCCGCCGCGTTCGGCGCTCGCACGCCGCAGAGCGCCGCCTTGCCCAGCCCCGCTTCCGGCATCGACTGCAGCAGCGCTTCGAGGTCCTGCGGGAAATGGTTCTGGCCGCCGGAGAATATGATGTCCTTCGCGCGGCCGGTGATCACCAGCTCGCCCTGGTGCACGAAACCGACGTCGCCGGTGTCGAGCCAGCCGTCCTTCCTGAACTCGACGCCATCGCCCTCTGTGCCCGAGTAGTAGCCGATGGTGACGTTGTCGCCGCGGATCTCGATGTGACCGATGCTGCCTTCGGACAGCACCGCCCCGCCATCGTCACTGATCCGCAGCCCGACGTGCTTGAGGGGACTACCCACCCTGACGAGGCGCATCGCCTTCGGGTCGTCGGCGTCCAGCATTTTCGCCGGTGAGCCGATCGCCAGCGACTCGCGGTCGACCGCGATGACCTGGATCTCGCGATCGAGCGGAGGAAACGTGACCGCGACACTCGCTTCCGCCAACCCATAGACCGGAAAGATTGCCGACGCCCTCAGGCCGCTAGGGGCCAGCGCCGTGCTGAACTCGCTGCACAGATCCGGTGAGATGGGTTCGGCGCCGTTCATGATGATGCGCACCCGGGACAGGTCCAGACCGTCGGACTTCGCGTGATCGAACGCACGCAGGTAGTGCCGATAACCGAAGTTGGGCGAGCCCAGTACCGTCGCGTGCTTTTCCGTTGCCTTCTTCATCCACAGCAGGGGGCGACGGACGAATAGCTCGGTCGGCAGGAGGTGCTGTTCGAGGCTCAGCGCAAGCGGCGTCAGGTGAAATCCGATCAGCCCCATGTCGTGCGTAAGGGGCATCCACGACAGGGTCGCGTCTTGGGTGGAGAAACCCGTCGCGGTGACGATGCCGTCCAGGTTCGCGGTGATGTTACGGTGGGTGAGCTGCACGCCCTTCGGGCTGCTCGTCGATCCGGAGGAAAACTGGATCAGCGCGATGTCATCCGGTCGAACTGCCTCGCGCTTGCCGCGTGCGCTGCTTTCTTCGATCTGATCGAGATGAATGGCACGCGCTGCGAGTTTCTCCGCCTGCGCGCCGAGTCCAGCGCTCTGGGCGAAGGTCTGGTAGCGCTCGAAGATCTTCTCGCCGGAGCACAGAAAGGGGTCGCCCAGGCGTTCGGCGACGTGCAGCAGGCGCATGCGCTGTTCCTCGTTGTTGCCGACGGCGATCGGCACGGCGATGATGCGCCCGAGCTGACACGCCCAGAACGCGTCGATGAATTGCTCATTGGAAGCGAGCAGCAGGATCATGTGCGCACCCGGCTGCGCCCCTTTCGCCTGGAAGTGGTGCAGCAGGGCGAGTGCGCGCTCGTAAATCTGCGCGTAGGAAACGGTGACTTCGTTGTGCTCACCTTCGATGTAGGTGATGCCCAGCGCGGTCTTGCGGGCGGTGTCGAGCGCGGCGACCAGGGTGTCGTGTTTCATCTCGAGGAGTCGATAGGAAGAAGGGTGATTCATCACGACCGCTCCAACGGCCGCATGTGGATCGCTTCGCGCGGCCGCAGGTTCACCTGCGGTTCAAGCGCCGGCGGAGCGTCGCCCAGATACTGCAGGTCGAACTCGCGTGCCATGACGAAGAAATGGATCTGCATCTCGAGGATGGCGAGCTGCTCGCCGATGCAGCGCCGCGGCCCGGCCCCGAACGGGATGTAGGCGCACATGTGGCGGCCCTCGTCCACGCCGGGGTCGAAGCGCTCGGGGTCGAAGCGCTCGGGATCCGGCCAGAAATCCGGATGCCGGTGCACCATGTAGGGTGCGACGAAGACGTGCGCGCCCGGCTCGATCTCGAATCCGCCGACTTCGACCGGCACCGTCGCCTTGCGGGTGAGCAGCCAGCCCGGCGGATAGAGCCGCAGCGACTCCTCGATCACCTGCCGCGTGTAGACGAGTTGCTGCACGCTCTCCACCGTCATCGGCAGGTCTTCCGGCAGACCGGCGATCTCCTGCCGCAGCCGCGCGGCAACCTGCGGATGCTGCGAAAGCAGGTACCAGGTCCACGTCAACGCGCTCGCCGTCGTCTCGTGTCCGGCGATGATGAGCGTCATGATCTCGTCGAGCAGCTCGCGATCGCTCATCGACTCGCCGGTGGCACGGTCGCGCGCGTCCATCAGCATCGAGACGAGATCGAACGGACGCCGGTCCTCGCGGCGGCGGCGTGCGATGGTGTCGAGGATGATCTCGCCCAGCGCGCGAAAGCGCGCCGCGAACTGGAGATTGCGGGCCGATTCCTCGGTGACCAGCAGGAACGGATTGGAGCCGTGCTCGGCGACGATGCGCGCGAGATCCTCGCTGAAGATGGAATCCAGCACCAGCGCGAGCGTCATGATGCTCGTGTCGTCGTCGATGTTGATGGTGCCGCCGTCGCGCGCAGTCGCACGCCACGCGTCGCGCAGTTCGAGGTTCTGCCGGTGCACCATCGGCAGGAAGCGCGAGAGGATCGTGCGATGGAATCCGGGCTGGATCATGCGCCGCTGGCGGTGCCAGAAGTCGCCTTCGCTCGTCATGATGCCGTGCCCGAGCAGGATCTTCACGCGGTCGATGCCGTAACCCTTCACGAAGCTCTTGTAGTGCGTGATCAGCACCTGCTTTGCGTGCTCCGGATGCGCGAACACATACACGTTGCTGCGGGTGACCGGATTGCTGAAGCGGTAGCAGTCGCCGTACGTCTCGAACATTGCCATCAGCTGTGCGAGGGCGTCGTCGGCGAGCGCGATGTCGACCGGCTCGGCCGGTCCTGGAGGTGTTGTCTTGAGCTGGGTCATCACGATGCGATCCCGCGTCTCGCGCGTGGCGTGAACGCCCTCTCGGGCGGGCTTTCGCGGGCTGGTCTGCGGATCCGCTATTCTACCTGAGCCCTGCTGCTTCCTGCGCATGGAGGGACTTCGTCATACCCAGGGGTGACGTCGTGGAGTATCATCACGCGAGCTTAAGCCGGGTTGCGGCGGCGCTCGCTCATGGTGCGGCCTGCGCCGCAGAGTCGAGACGTCTGCAGAGCACACGGCAACTTTCACCCTCTCCGATCGGTCCCATCACGGATTTTTCGAAGCCTTGCCTGGAGTAACTGGATGACATTTGAAGCGCTCGGGCTGTGTCCCGAGCTCATGCGTGCGCTTTCTGACGAGGGTTACACCGAACCTACGCCCATTCAGCAGAAAGCGATTCCGGTGGTGCTCGCAGGGCAGGACGTGATGGCGGCAGCGCAGACCGGCACCGGCAAGACCGCTGCATTCATGCTGCCGATCCTGCAGCGCCTGCAACCGCTGGCCAGCACGAGCGTCTCGCCGGCGCGCCACCCGGTGCGCGCCCTGGTGCTCACGCCGACGCGCGAGCTCGCCCTGCAGGTGGAGGAAAGCGCACGCACCTACAGCCGCCACATTTCGCTGCGCACCGCCTGCGTGTACGGCGGCGTCAACATCGATCCGCAGATCGCGGCGCTGCGGGCGGGCGCGGAGGTCGTCGTCGCCACGCCGGGACGGCTGCTCGATCACCTCAACAGCAAGACCGTGCACCTGGGTCAGGTGCAGTTCCTGGTGCTGGACGAGGCCGACCGCATGCTGGACATGGGGTTCCTGCCCGACATCCGGCGCATCCTCGCGCAGTTGCCGGCCGGACGCCAGAACCTGCTCTTCTCGGCGACGTTCTCGGAGGAGATCCGCCGGCTCGCCGCGCACTTCATGCGCGCGCCGATGATGATCGAGGTGGCTGCGCGCAACGCCGCCGCCGAGAATGTCACTCACGTCGTCCACTTCGTGGAGTCCGAGCGCAAGCGCGACGTGCTGCTGCACTTGCTCGAATCGAGCGACGTGCCGCAGGTGCTGGTCTTCGTTTCGACTCGCGTCGGTGCCGCGCGCCTGTCGCGCTGGCTGGAGAAAGCCGGAGTCGGCGCGACCGCCATCCACGGCGACAAGACGCAGCAGGAGCGACTGGTCGCGCTCGACGGGTTCAAGGACGGCACTATCCGCGTGCTGGTTGCGACCGATGTCGCCGCCCGCGGGCTCGACATCGAGGAGCTGCCTCTGGTGCTGAACTACGAGCTTCCCGACGGTGCGGAGAACTACGTCCACCGGATCGGCCGCACCGGCCGCGCAGGCGCCTCGGGCGAGGCGATCTCGCTCGTCGCGCCCGACGAGCGAGAGCAGCTTCAGGCAATCGAGAAACTGCTCAAGATGAAGCTCAAAGTGGTGCCGCTGCCCGACGTGGGGCCGGTCGAACGGGCGCGCCCGCTGCGCGAGGAGCGCCGCGAGCGGGGCAACACCGTACGCCGCCGCGAATCCCCGCGCGGAGCCGATGTGCGCCCGATGCGGCAGCAGGTGGCGAACGATCCGATCTTCACCCAGCCGTATGTCCCGAGCGAGCCGGGGGAGGACCGTAGCGGCGCGCCTGCAAGCGGCCACCCGGCCCGCACCGGCGAACGCGCGGGCAAGGCCATCCCCGCCCTCCTCCTGCCGCCGGTGCCGGTGCGCCAGGACGGTTAGCCGGTCAGGTTCCACCGAGTTGGCAGCTTCGGTCATGTGCCCGCACGCCGCGGGCGAATCTCCGCCTTCGAAACGCGACCGTGCGCGGTCGCGAGCCTCTGCATGACATCGCCAGCAACGAAGAAGCTGCAGGACCTGATGGGTCGGCCCGACGAGCACATCGACCTCGCGGAGGCG
>JAEUMW010000452.1 GCA_016791345.1 Betaproteobacteria bacterium
GATCTGCTGCTCGGCATGTCGCTCGAAGCCATCGTGAAGACCTCCGGCAAGACCGGCCTGCACGTCTTCGTGCCGATCCGCCGGACCATCGATTTCGATGCCGCGCGCCACGTGTCGGAACTCGTCGGCCGCCATCTCATGCGCCTGCACCCCAAGGACATCACGCTGGAGTGGAGCGTGCCCAAGCGGACCGGCAAGATCTTCATGGACTACAATATGAACGTTCGTGGCAAGACGCTGAACGTCGCCTACTCGCCGCGCGGTGTGCCCGGCGCGCCGGTGTCGATGCCGCTCACGTGGGAGGAACTGGCGCAGGCGCATCCGCTCGACTTTCGCATCCCGAACGTCGTGCAGCGCGTGGCCGCAACCGGGGATCGCTGGCGCGAAGCCCTGACCCGCAAACAAAGCCTCGAGGGCGCGGTGAACAGCGCCGAGGGCTAGAAGGAGGTGAGAGCATGGCTGCCCGATCTATTGCGTCGCTCACGATCTCGTTCGGTCTCGTGTCCATTCCCGTGAAGCTCTATTCCGCCACCGAAGCCAGTCGCGCGATCTCGTTCAACATGCTGCACAAGACCTGCGGTTCGCGCGTCAAGCAGCAGTACGTGTGCGTGAAGGAGGACGTGGTCGTGCCGCGCGACGAGATGGTGAAAGGCTACGAGTTCGCCAAGGACCAGTACGTCATGTTCAGCAACGAGGAACTGAAGGCGCTGGAGGAGGCCGGCACACACGCCGCCGACATCACCGAGTTCGTGCCGATCGAGTCGATCGACCCGGTGTACTTCGACAAGGCCTACTACCTCGCGCCGGACAAGGGCGGCGCCAAGCCCTACGCGCTGCTCGCCAAGGCGCTGCGCGAATCCGGGCGCTGCGCCATCGGACGCTGGGCCGCGCGCGGCAAGCAGTACATCGTGATGATTCGCCCGATCGAGGATGGCCTCGTCATGCAGCAGCTGCTCTACGCCGCCGAGGTCCGCTCGATCAAGGACATCGAGATCCCGCACACGGACGTGAAGGACGCCGAGCTCAAGCTCGCGCAGCAGCTGATCGAGCAGCAGACCGCCGACAGCTTCGACCCCGGCGCGTACACCGACGAAGTGCGGGCGCGCATCGAGGCGGCGGTGCAGAAGAAGGTGGAAGGCCAGGAGATCACCATGACCGAGGAAGCCGAAGGCGGCGCCCAGGTCATCGATCTGATGGAGGCGCTGCGCGCGAGCCTGGAGAAGAAGGCGCCGGCACCCGCCAAGACAGCGGCCGCAGAAGCGGAAACGCGCAAGCCGCCGAAGCGCGTTCGCACCACCGAGCCGGCAGCACGCAAGACCGCCAAGAAGTAGCGACCCCGGACGTCCGCCCGCCATGCATTCCTACGGCGTGCGCGACGTCGAGCGGTTGCTGCACCTGCCACGCAGCACCATCCGCATGCTGATCGAGGCGGGCTTCGTGTCCCCCGCACGCGGCCCACGCAACGCCTGGCAATTCTCGTTTCAGGACCTCATCGTCCTGCGCACCGCGCAGGCGCTCGCCGCGGCGAAGGTGCCACATCGACGGATCACCCGCTCGATGAAGGAACTGCGACGCCATCTGCCAGAGAGCATGCCGCTGTCTGGCCTGAGCATCTGTGCGGTGGCCGACCGCGTCGTTGTCAAGGAAGGCGGCAGCCGCTGGCAGGCGGATTCGGGGCAGTACCTGCTCGCCTTCGAGGGCGACCCGGCGAACGGGTCGCTCAGCGTGATCGAGCGCGATGTGGACACGAAGACGACAGCGGCCGACTGTTTCGCACGAGGCGTTGCACTCGAAGCCGAGAACGCGCAGGCGGCACGCCAGGCTTACGAACGCGCGATCGCCGCCGACCCCGCGTTCGTCGATGCCTATGTCAACCTCGGCTCCCTGCTGCACGAAGCGGGGGAGTTTGCGCAGGCCGAGCGCGTCTACCGCGAGGCCATCGATGCGTGCGGCGACAGCGACCCCGTGCTGCTGTACAACCTCGGCGTCCTGCTCGATGACCTGAACCGCGAGCACGAAGCGACGGAGGCCTACGAGCGCGCGCTGCGCAGCGATCCAGATCTGGCCGACTGCCACTACAACCTGGCGCTGCTGTGCAAGAAGCTGGGACGTCCGCGCGAGGCGATCCGGCACATGGCGGAGTATCGGCGGCTGGTGGGAGGGAAAGCGGAGTAGCGGCGGCTGCGGGTAGCTGTGCACAAGCATTGGAAACAGCCGCTCTAGAGTGAGCGGCAGGCGCCGGTGCAAGGGTTAGTCACTCCACGGACTGAAGCTTTAGGCAGAGACGGACAAGTGCAGTGATTGCTCGCCGGCACTCCGCTTCTGTGTATGAAGATGAGTGTGCGTGACGTACCATTTGCCGTTTCCAGCTTGAATGCAGACGGAAGAGCAACTCGCAAGAATGCGAAGTCCTCGACGGGCATGCGGAACATTGCGGCGACCGCTGTTGAGCGTTCCGCTTGAGCCGCGGGTTATGCCGCCGCATCACTCGGCAATTCCCAGCCAGGGAATACAAGAACGCCGGGGTGACACTTCAGCGCCTGCGCCAGCACCTTGGCGCGCTCAACGCCAAGACGAACACGGTCGTTCTCGATAGCCGAGATGGTCGCTTGGGGAATTCCCGTGAGCTGCGAGAGCTGGTTTTGACTCAGCTCCTGAAGCTCGCGGACAATCCGAAGTGATTCGCCAACGGAGACAGCGATGCGCTTCTTGGCGCGGCGATATTCCTTCACTTACGGCCTCCGGTATTCATGAGGCGTTATCGAAGCGACCTGGAACAGCAGATCGTCTGCGACAACTCGATAAATCACGCGCCATTGATCGCCCAGGCGGGACGACCTATAGCCCTTCCATTCGCCAGCCAGTGCTTCATCGTGGAACCCTTTGATAAGGCGGAGCCCGGGGGATCCGGACAGACTGGCGATGTCTTTCCACTTCTCGTAGCGCTTCAGAATCTCCTTCGGGGCGGAAGCGAGTTGCCGATCAACCCGACGGTGTTCTTCGATTCGCCACATGCCATATTATGGCTATACCATATTTGATATGTCAACCAGCGGCTGGTGGAAGGCATAACGTCTGAATTCACCGGCCTTGCGCGGCTTTATGCGCCTATCTCTTCAGGAAGCCGCCGATTACCGCACCAAGAAGGCCGCCGACCGCGCTGGCGAGTAGCAGCCACCAGCGCTTCTCTCTCTGCTGTTCCAATGCTCGGGCGTGCAGACCGATAGCTGTGGTGATCAGCGCTTGAATGTCATCGGCGCTCAACGGAACCCGAGAGACACGCGTTTCCCTGTCTGCTTCGGGAAGAGCGTCGTACTCGTCGATCGCACTACCTCAGTCTGTGTCCCTGTTACCGAAAGCCAGGACCAGCAGACCACCGATGAGCGAGCCGGCGAATGACACCAACAGTCCGACGGCAGCCGCGATGATGATCTCCAATGGCCAGAGATTGTGGGAAGTGGGATCCAGCGAGGTCTCCACCTGAACGCGCGCCATGACCATGGCAGGTACGGCGAGTCCCGCGACGAACAGCGCCCGCGCGAAGGACGCCTTCGCCCCCAGGCGCAGGGCGGCAGCAGCGATCGCCACCACCAGCAGGGCCGGGCCGTAGAGCGAACTGGGCAGGGAAACCTTGGCGTACGGAATCTGCCAGTACGGAATGCCGGTGGC
>JAEUMW010000453.1 GCA_016791345.1 Betaproteobacteria bacterium
GGAGATGACGTACAAGGGTGCTGCATTTCCCCGGCCCGTGGTCGAGAAGGACTGCGTCACCAAGGCCGATCTGGAACAGCTTGCGCGGGCGCCGGACGACGAGGACGGCGACTGCAAGTTCGTCCGGCCGCCGACGATCACCGCCAACAAGTGGTCCGGCGAGAAACGATGCCCGGATGGGCGCACGGTGCGCGCGGAGTTCGTCGCGGAGAGTCCGGAGCGGATCGCGGGCACAGTGACCAGCCCTGCACCGAAGGGCGGTCAGGTGGAGCGGATGGAGATCTCCGGACGCTGGTTGGGGGCAAGCTGCGCCGGCATCGACTGACAGAACTCTCGCGCTGCCGCGCCGGTCGATCGACGCGAGGGCGTGACGCGAGCTTACTTGGAAGTCCCTTGATGGCCGCGTGCGGTGTGTGCGGCCTTCGCTCCCCACACCCAGACGTAGTGCAGGCCGGATGCCACGATCGTGCCGACCAGGACGAGGAAGGCGACGAGGAGCCATTGGCCGAGATCAACCAACCCCGCAGCCTCGGCGAGTACCAGCGTGAAGACGCCGAAGACGAGTCCGGTATTGGCCTTGCCGAGCCAGCTCGGGTGCATCTCGACGTGGCCGCGCAGCCAGCGATAGGCAAGGAAGCCCAGCACGATGACGACATCGCGCACCACCACCGCGATCGCCACCCAGATCGGCAGCAGCCCCAGCCACGTCAGCGTGCCGGCGGTGGATACGACCATGAGCTTGTCGGCGGCTGGGTCGAGCACCGCGCCAACGTAGCTCTGCTGATGGAAGCGCCGCGCCAGGTAGCCGTCGAGGACGTCGCTCGCCGCCGCGCCGACGAAGACGGCGAGCGCAGCCGCGTAGCGCGCTTCGAGCAGCAGCCAGACCATGACGGGCACCAGCAGGAGCCTGCCGAAGGTAATGAGATTGGGCGCCGTGAACACGGAAAAAGCGTGAATCGAGCCGTAACGAGGGCTCCCGGAACTAACCATATCACAGGGTGACGGCGCTTCGCTCGGGCAGGCATGGCGCACCGGCGGGGGCGGAGGACGCGGCGCTATAATCCGCGACATATCCCCAGGCATTCCCATCCCAGGAGGCAGTTGCCGTGAAGCTCACCACCTCGTGCTTTGCCGACGGGCAGAAGATCCCCGTCGAGTGCGCGTTCTGCGCACCTGATCCGGAAACGCACGCCAGCCTTTCGCAGAATCTCAATCCGGACCTCTCGTGGAGTGATCTCCCGCCGGGGACGAAGTCGTTGGTGCTGCTGTGCCACGATCCGGACGTGCCGAGCCAGCCCGACGACGTCAATCAGGAAGGACGCACCGTGCCGGCGTCGCTGCCGCGCATCGATTTCTTCCACTGGGTGCTGGTCGATCTGCCGGCGAACGCGGCGCCCATCACCAAGGGCGAGTTTGCGAGCGGCGTCACCGCGAAAGGCAAGCCCGGGCCCGCTGCGCCACGCGGCGCGCGTCAGGGCGTGAACGACTACACGAACTGGTTCGCCGGCGATGCCGACATGGGCGGCGACTACCACGGCTACGACGGTCCGTGCCCGCCGTGGAACGATTCGATTCCGCATCGCTACGTGTTCACGCTGTACGCGCTGGACGTCGCCCGCTGTCCGGTCGAAGGTCGCTTTTCCGGGCCCGACGTGCGCCAGGCCATCGAAGGCCACGTGCTGGCGAGCGCGACGGTGACGGGCCGTTATGCGCTCAATCCCGACGTCAAGATCTGATGGGGTTGCATCCGCGGCGGCATCCCGGGCGTTGGTCCGCTCTGCATGCATTCACGATGCGCACTGGCGTTTCTCCTGACTAGCCTCGTCTGCGCGATGCCGGTGCTTGCGGACAACGATTCCTTCGCCGGCGAGCGTGCCGGGATGATCGAAGAGATCAGCGCCCTCGCCACGTACACAGCCGCGGAAACCGGCCGACCGGAGATCGATGCGCGCGTGCTCGACGCACTTGCCAAGGTTCCACGGCACCGCTTCGTGCCCGCTGACCAGGAGAAATACGCCTACAGGAACCGCCCGCTGCCCATCGGTTACGGGCAGACGATCTCGCAGCCTTACATCGTTGCGTTGATGACCGACCTCCTGGACGTGAAGCCGGGCAGCCGCGTGCTGGAGATCGGCACCGGCTCCGGGTATCAGGCAGCGGTCCTCGCCGAGATGGGTGCAGAGGTGTACACGATCGAGATCGTCGAGCCGCTCGGCGTGCGCGCTGAAGCGACGCTCGCTGCGCTGCACTACGACCGGGTGAAGGTGCGGGTGGGGGATGGTTATCACGGCTGGGAGGCGTTCGCGCCCTACGATGCCATCCTCGTGGCGGCTGCGGCGAGCCAGGTGCCGCCGCCCCTCGTCGAGCAACTGAAGCCGGGCGGGCGGATGGTGATCCCGGTCGGACCGTCGTTCGTCCACCACCTGCAATTGCTCGAGAAGGCGGCCGATGGCAGCGTGGTCAGCCGGCAGGTCCTGCCGGTGCGCTTCGTCCCGCTGACCGGAGGGCACTGAAGGCTCGCGCGGGCGCGAGGGCGGACGCTGCTCTCGCGCCCCAGCACCCGCGCGTGTCGCGTGCGACGAACCGGCGGCACCTACGAGGCGGCGCTAGTCTCGTTCTTTGCGCGGCGTGCGGGCGCCTCGCGCCACGCCGGCGCCAGACCGACGCCGAACTGCATGCCGACATCGTAGCGCACACCGTGCACCAGGCCGCTGCCGCGGGCGATGCAGAGCTTGCGCGAACGCACGTCCTCGACCCAGGTCGGATTGCAGGCCTCGGCGCGGCGATGGGCGACGATCTCCATCCGTTCCACTTCCTGCCCCTCGCGCGCGAGGTCGGCGGGAATCGCCTCGAAGTCGGCGAGGATCTGTGCACGGGTCACATCGCGAATGCTTCCGTTCTGCGTGAGGATGTCGAACATGAGTGCGACGGCGCGCTCCGACCACAGCCCGTACTGCTTCGCCAGGGCGACGGCGCGATCGAACACATTGCGCGCGTGCTCGACCTGCATCGTCTGGCATTCGGGCGTGCGGCCGAGGGACTTGAACATGCCGCCCCAGGGCTCGTTCAGATTGTGCCGGATGGGATCCTGGATGCTGCGCGCGAAGTGCATCAGCTCATCGCCGTCGGCAGCCAGCGCCGCCTGCAGCACCGGCAGTCGCGACTGGAACACGGCGCTCATCACCGGGCCGCTTTTCGCGAGCAGTGCCTGCAGCAGCGGTTGCAGGCTGCCCTGACCGAAGTTCCACTGCAGCACGCCGAACGAGATGCCCTGACCGTCGAAGTCACCCGACACACCGGAGAAGCACTCGGGCGGTCCGCGGCTCGTCTCGAAGGTCGCCGTCATTGTGAGGCAGCGGCGTGGCAACTCGTCGGACGCGAGTTCCGGTTCCGGAATCTCCTCGTCGAACAGCGTCTTCCAGGTGATCGGTCCCACGTCGCCATCGACGTCGAGACCGGCCGCGGCCTGGAACGCCTTCACCGCGCTCTCGGTGCCACCGCCGAAGTCGCCGTCGAGCGGCCCGAGATAGAAGCCCTTCTGCTTGAGTGCGGTCTGGATGCGTCCGACTTCCTCGCCGCGGGAACCGAGTCGATAGCTGGCCATGGCGTCCTCCTACACTTTGTTGAGTTCGTACAGCACTGACCGGAACAGTCGTTCGAACCGTCGCTGCTCTTCCGGGCCGACCGTTTCCAGAGCCGGCTTGACGAGAGTCAGCGGGCGGGCGCCTTTCACGTCCCTCTTCTGGATCAGCTTGCGCAGCGCCACGCGGCCGAGGCCCATGCGGCGGAGGTGATCCTGGATGCGGAAGAACACGACTTCTTTGCTGGTGGAATCGGTGATCGCCAGCCCCACCGGCAGCCGGACGGACTTTCCGGATTCCTGCGGATCGCTCACCACGATCTCGATGCGGTCGATCTGCAGCGCGTCGCGCTGCAAATCTGTGTGCTGCGCGACGAGTTGAGCCTCCAAGTCTTTTTCGAGGAAGTTTAGCTTGCCGATGTCACCGGATTCCTTGACGTCCTTCACCCCCATGTCACCCAGGGTGAGGCCGAGTTGGCGCTTGCAGAAGCTCTGGAAGCGCATGCCATAGGTCGCCGCGCTCATGGCCCACGTCACGCGGAACATGTTGCACCACGCCCAGTGGCGGAAGAGGTTCATCCAGCCGCGGTTGTCGGGGTGGTCGAACTGGGTCTCGAGCTGGAGATCGAGGTACACGTTTTCCATGAGCTGGATCACGCTGTTGCAAAGATAGAACCCTTCGCGCAGTTCGTTGTAGGTGTCGGGCAGCCACTGTTCCATCGTCACTTCGTAGCGGACGCCCGTCGCAATCGCTTTCCAGTTTGGATAGATCTGCGCATCCAGGAACCGCAGGTGTCGATCGCTGCGCAACCGCTCGTAGATCGCGTCGAGGGTCCTGGTGTGTCGGGTAAAGACCTCCGCCCCGCCTTTCGCAGGCGGATGCCAGATCGACTTCAGCGCGACGATGAGACCCTCGACATCGCCGAAGACGTCGCTCGTCTCCCCTGCCGTGTCGTTCGCCTCGGCTTCGGCCATCGCCCTCGCCGGACCCAGCACGCACTTGCCGATGTGATAGCCGAGCTTGCGGTAGCTCTCGAACTGCGACTCGTCGAACCACTGATCGTTGGTTGTCTGGTGCGGGAAGGTCGGATCGGTGGAGGCGTAATGCAGCACGTCGGCGGGCTCGTCACCGATCAGGGAGGGTTTCAGGTAGAGCAGCACGCCCGGCACGGCGCCGGGGTCGCGCAGGTCGTAGCGGATGGTGCCTACTGCACAATGCCACTCACTGCGCCTGTCGTCGCCGCGCGGCCGCAGGGGCGCGAGATCGAGCTCGATCGGCACGCCTAGGTCCGCGTAGCATTTGCGGATGGCATTGCCCAGATCCTCGAAGGTGAACTTCCCGTCCTGGCTTGCATCGCACGCGACGACGAAGCGGCAGCGCCGGCGCACGAGCTCGTACAGGCCGAGATTCTCGAAGTGGCCGCCATCGCTGAGGTAAACATAACTGCTGGTGCTGGTGGTTAACCCAAGCAGCTCGCGCAACAGCCGCCACGCCGCGACATGCGGCCCGGGGCGAGTCCACGCGCTCTCGTTGACCGGGTTGCCGCACCATCTGCCAAGCCGCACGTTGAATACGGTCATGAGGAACGCCAGCGCAGGTGAGCTGTGATAGCCCATGTTGGGGCTGGCGGCTGCACCCGAGATGGCGAACGCCACTCCGAGTTGTGCGCCCCTCCTGTTCATGGTCCGCGCGGTCGGGCGGAAGCAGCCGCGACTGGGCGCGGCACGCGGCCGTGCAGGCGGTGGTGGTGCATCGCTGCCGGGGACGATGGCGGTGGGCGGCTGACCCGGCGCGAGCGGCGCGGCAGCCGGTTGCACCGCGTATCCATTTCCCGGCGCGGCATCGTCTTCCGGATCCGCATAGCCTCTGGAGTCGGCGGTCGGCGGCAGCTCGAATCCGGAGAACTTCGGCGTGAACGTGAAGGAGGCGGCCTTGCGCTGCTGCCATTCGAGGTCCTTGCCGTGGACCAGATTCAGCGCGGTGTTGACGATGTGATAGGGACGCTGCGACTCGAGATGTCCGCCGCCCGAGATGCGACCCAGCTGATGCAGCGGCAGATCGTCCTCGGGGTCGAAGCCGGTGAAGGGTTGCGGCTGGCGATGCGGCGCGCGCGTGGCACCGAGATAACAGCGGGTGAGGCGGTTGCGGTAGAAGCTGTAGAGCGAAAACAGGTTGATGTCGACGCGCCAGGAGAGCGCAAGCCCTGTCGTCAGGCAGCCGATGGCCGAGGCGAGCAGGATCCAGATGGAGATCTGGTCCATCTGCTGGAACTGCTGGTCTGCGCTGGCGAGGAAGCTCTCCGCTTGCGTGTCCGGCGTATCGATGCCGGCGAGCTTCGGGAGGAGCGCGTCGATCAGGATCGAGAGACCGACGAGCAGTCCGACGATGAACACGTACGGCGCGATACGGGCGACAAATTCGAGCACGCGGTTGCGCTGCGTCGCGTCGCGTGGTCCCGTCTTCTCGCTTTTTCCGAGCAGCACGCCGGCGAGCGTGGTGGCGATCCAGCTCACCACGGCGCCTCCCGTCGCCCAGCCCCCAGCTTCCCATTGATAGAGGGCGACGGCGAGCGGCGGGACGACATAGACCGAGATCAGGAAGAGGGAGAGCCACGCTGCGCCGACGGCGAGTGCCGAGCCGCCCAGACGGCTCCACCATTCGCGAACGTCCTCGGAGTAGGTGCGTCCGACCAGTCCGACGTGGAGTGTGAGGGCAATCGCCAGCAGCTTCATGACGACGACCGTTCCCAGTCCTGCGGCGAGCCATCTTGCGAGGTTCGGGCCGTACTCGGGAGTGGTCCAGATCCATTCGAGGATGCCCGTGAACCAGTAGAAGAGGACGCCGCCGACGGCGCCGGCGATGATCGCCCCCACCAGCACGTAGAAGAAGCTCACGAGCATGCCGCCACGCAGTTGCGTGCAGACGCGTTGCTGCCGGCGGTCGCGCGCCTCGGCGAAAAGGTACGCGATGCCGCCGATGATCCAGGCGACCAGCGCGAAGATCGCTCCGAGCAGTGCCCACCAGCGCAGGTCATAGCCGAAGTCCGGCTCCGGCTGCACGCTGAACCAGCACGCCACGAGGTATGCGCCCGTCCCGCCAGGCACCCAGAATAGCAGCAGGATCGAGAGCGTCTGCGCGTACCAGGGAGAGCTCACGCCCGCAGCCGGCGTGCGATAGGCGAGGTTCGCCCCGACGATGGCCGAAGTCGGGACGACCAGAAGGCCGAGACCGCACCAGAGGAACCCCATGCCGAGCGCGCTCGGGTGCGCGAAGATCAGCGCCACCAGAATTCGCGGCACGAGCAGCACCGCGATCAGGAGCAGGATCAGGATGGTGAGGTTGAGGTACAGATTGCGCAGATAGGTCGCCACCGCCGAGAGCGTGTCTGCGGACAGCAGCCCCAGGCGCGGGGTCAGGTAGTTGCTGTAACCGCGCAGGAAGCGGATGGCCTGCGATTCGCGGGAGTAACCCGGCGCACCGGCATCCCCGGCATCCGGGCACAGCTCGCGCGCGATCCCGTCGATGCTGCCGCCGCGTCGCGTGATGAGCGCCGAAAGCCAGCTGCCGATGTAGCCGCCGCCGGAAACGGTGGAAACGTAATCGAACAGATGGAGCAGCTTGAGTTCAGCGAGGGCCTGGATCACGCCGAGGTTGAAGGTGGCGCTGCGAATGCCGCCACCAGAGAACGCCAGCCCGACGAGGCGCGCGTCGTGGGCCAGCTGCCGCGGCTCCTTGGACTCGGATGCCGCCGTCTTGAGCACCGGCGGCCGGGCGCGGGCGATCTCGTCGACTTCGATCGCGAGTTGCTCGTCGAAGGTGGCGTAAGCGCTGCGGTCGAGCGCCCGGCGCGTTTGCTCGTCGATGAGCCCGGGCGTCGCACGCGCGTGCTCGCGCTGTCGAAACCGGTCGACCGCCTCCCGCGTCGAGTCGTCGAGTACCCCGTGCAGCAGTCCCGGATAGTCCCCGGTGAGCTTGAGCTGCAACTGCAGGGTGGCGACTTCATGGGGCGAGAGGTCCGTGGCGCGCATGGCTGTCACCGCCGCATCTATGGGCAAGCGCTGATGATACGGTAAGTATGCCGGCGGGAAGCAGCGGCGGGCATCGGCCGTTGGACATAGTCGGCGCCGCGAGCCTTGGGTCAGGGTTGCCCCACTGCCCGGCGCGCCAAGGGGTTGCTAACATCGGCGCGAGCCCAACGCGTGGAGTCTTGGCCGCGGCATGGCGGTGAACCCCGACGACGAGCGCATCCGTATCCTCCTCGAGTCCGCGCGGACGATCGCGGTCGTGGGACTGTCCCCGCGTCCGGTGCGCGCCAGCCATCAGGTCGCGCGCTATCTCATGGCCGTCGGCTACCGGGTGATTCCCGTGAATCCGGGCTTCGCCGAGATCCTCGGCCAGCGCTGCTTTCCCGATCTGCGTGCAGTGCCGGAGCCGATCGACATCGTCGATTGCTTTCGCCGGTCCGAATACATCGAGCCGATCGCAGCCGATGCGGTCGCGGTCGGCGCGAAGGTGCTCTGGCTGCAACTCGGCGTCGTCAACGAAGCCGCCGCAAACATCGCAGCGCGGGCTGGGCTCACCGTCGTCGTGGATCGCTGCATCAAGATCGACCACGCGGCGCTCGGCGTGCGTCCGCGCGCCGCACCGCCCGGCTGATGTTCGTCCCCCGCGCATCATGCGTTTGCGCAGCACGGCGGCCGACGTGAGCCCCGTGCCTCGCAACGCATCCGGCGCGGCCACATCCCCGTCGAGCCCGCTTCGCGCGATCCCCGCGGCGGACGTCTCGCGGCGGCGCGTTGCGCGCGTGCTGCTCGGTTGCCTGCTCGCAACCAGTGCGCCCTCCGGGTACGCTCTGCCGACCGGCGCGGAGGTGGCGAGCGGGAGCGGTGCCGTCAGCCAGTCGGGCAACGCCCTGACGGTTCAGCAGACGAGCCCGCGGCTTGCCATCAACTGGCAGAGCTTCGGCATCGGCGCCGGCGAATCGGTCGTCTTTCGGCAGCCCGACGCGAGTTCGATCGCACTCAACCGCGTCCTCGGCCAGGACCCGTCACTCATTCTCGGCAGCCTGTCCGCCAACGGTCAGGTGTTCGTGCTGAATCCGAACGGCGTCCTGTTCGGGCCCGGCGCCCAGGTCGACGTCG
>JAEUMW010000454.1 GCA_016791345.1 Betaproteobacteria bacterium
GTGATGACCCAGCCCCACTCGCTGATCACCTTCGCTGCCGTCTCGGCCGTCGGACCGGTAACCGCCGCCGGCGCGTTCATCGCGAAGTAGATGCCCGGATCGAGCGTGGCTGCCGCCACCAGCGCCATGATGGCGACGAACGACTCGGTCAGCATGCCGCCGTAGCCGATGAAGCGCGCGTGGCCTTCGCGCTCGATCATCTTTGGCGTGGTGCCCGACGAGATGAGTGCGTGGAAGCCCGACACGGCACCGCAGGCGATGGTGATGAAGAGGAACGGGAAGAGCGTGCCCGCCACCACCGGACCGGTACCGTCGGCAAAGCGCGTGACCGGTTCCATGCGCAGGTTCGGCATCACGATGTAGATGCCGATGGCGAGCGCCGCCACGACGCCGATCTTGAGGAAGGTGGAGAGGTAGTCACGCGGGGCGAGCAGCAGCCACACGGGCAGCATGGAGGCAACCGCACCGTAGACGATGACCGCCCAGGCGAGCTGCGGCGCGGAGTAGGTAAAGAGCGGTCCGAGCGTCGGGCTGTGCGAGACGTACTGGCCGTACCAGATGGTGAGCAGCAGCACGATCACGCCGAAGGCCGATGCCTCCAGGATCTTGCCGGGGCGGATGAAGCGCATGTAGACGCCCATCACCATGGCGAGCGGGATGGTGACGGCGACGGTGAAGGTGCCCCACGGGCTTTCGCCGAGCGCCTTGACGACGATCAGGCCGAGCGCGGCGAGAATGATGATCATGATGGCGAGCGCACCGATCAGCGCGATGGTTCCCGCGACCGGACCCATCTCCATCTTCACCATCTCTCCGAGCGACCTGCCGTCGCGGCGGATGGAGCAGAAGAGCACGACGAAATCCTGCACGGCACCGGCGAGGACGACACCGACGAGGAGCCAGATCGTCCCCGGTAGATAGCCCCACTGTGCGGCGAGCACCGGCCCCACCAGCGGCCCGGCACCCGCGATGGCCGCGAAGTGGTGCCCGTAGAGCACGTACTTGTTGGTGGGCACGTAGTCGATGCCGTCCTGATGCGTGACCGCGGGGGTCATCCGCGAGTCGTCGAGCTGCAGGACCTTGTTCGCGATGAACTTGCTGTAGAACCGGTAGGCGATGAAGTAGACGCAGAGCGCAGCGGTGACGAGCCACGCAGCGCTCACGGGCTCACCACGATTCAACGCGATCGCAGCAAACGAAAACGCACCGAGTATCACCAGCGCGGGCCACAACAACACCTGCAGAAGCCTGTTCATACCGATCCCCTCTCCGTGACGATCCTGTTTACGCGTCGCCTGGTGCGCAAATCAGCCCGCGCCGCCAAACCTCTGCCTTCTCGATTATTTCGGATCCGCTCGCCGCGGCACCGCCGCCGGCTTCGATGCACCAGGCGCCCTGCCTGGCGCTGCCTTCTGCGTGGCCGTGCCCGGCCCACGGGATGCACATGGCGCGTAATGTATCACTTCTGCAAGCCGATCGCGCACCGACCGTCAGCCTACCGTGAAGCGCTCTGCGCGCGCCTCCTGCGGCGCCTCGGCGAGGCTGCGACGAGGTAGATGGAGCACCGCCTCCAGGCCACCCTGCGGGCGATTGGAGAGGTCGAGTTCGCCGCCGTGCAGACGTGCGATGTCGCGCGCGATCGCGAGGCCGAGCCCGGTGCCGCCGGTGGTGCGACTGCGCGATTCCTCACGCCGATAGAACGGCTCGACAATGCGCTCGAGCTCCGCCTCCGGCACGCCGGGACCGTCGTCCTGCACGCGGATCGTGAGCGTCGTGTCGCTGTCCTCGACGACGAGGTGCGCGCGCCCGCCGTAGCGCACGGCGTTGTCGACCAGGTTCGCGAGACAGCGCTTGAGCCCCTGCGCGTATCCGTCGAAGTCCGCGTGCGGCGCACCGCTGATGTCGACGCGCCCGCCGAGTTCGGCGGCGTCCGACTGAATGGCCTCCAGCAGCGCCAGTACGTCTACCGGCTCCCGCTGACGCGCCGTGCCGAAACCGTGCAGGAAATCGGACGTAGCGGCGACCATCTGCTCCATCTCCTCGAGGTCGCGGGCGAACCGGTTCTTGACCTCGCCGTCGTCGAGCAGCTCGGTGCGCAGCCGCAGCCGGGTGATCGGTGTCTTGAGGTCATGCGAGACCGCCGCCAGCATCCGCGCACGGTCTTCGATGAAGCGCGTGAGCCGCGCCTGCATCTGGTTGAAGGCATGCGCCGCGCGCCGCACCTCGGTCGGCCCGGTCTCCGGCAGTGGCGGGCGGCGGATGTCCTGCCCGAGTTGGTCTGCCGCGGCGGCGAGCACGGCAAGCGGGCGCGTGGCGAGGCGCACCGCGAAGAGCGCGATGCCGACCACCACCAGAAGGCGCCACGCGAGATCGAGGAATATCCCCGGCGGCGGCCCTGGAGGACCGATCGCGGCCGGGCCGAGTTCGAAGCGCAGCCAGTC
>JAEUMW010000455.1 GCA_016791345.1 Betaproteobacteria bacterium
GCCACGATTCACTACATCACTGCCGGCTATTTCGAGCACCGTACGGACCATCCGCTCGCCTGACGGACCTGGCCGAACCGACGGCCAGGGCGACGGTCCTGGGGCACAAAAGCTGCTATTCGGTGGGGATGCTATCTGGCCCCGAGAAGTCCGCAACGTCGGCTTCAGCCGCTCCAGGTTCCCAGCGCGTGCTCGACCTTCTCTGGAGCGCCAACTTCGTCTGTCCGCTCGCGTATGCCGGTCTCGCACTCTTACTCGGTGTTGTCGACGAGACCGCAGCCCGCGCGTGGTGGATCGTGGCTTACCTGTGCGGCGCGCTGGCCGCGAGCGCGGCGGTAGCAGCACAAGCCTTGTGGCGTAACTGGTCGCCTGCCGACCTCCCGGTGCACCGGGCGCGTGCCCGCGCGGCGGATCTGCCGATCCTTCGAGTGCGCCTAGTGCAGGTGTGGGCGCTGGACTCGCTGGCCGGGATGCTCGGCTTCGTCCTGGCGTTGCTGGGATTCCCGAGAGACGTCTGGATCTGGTTCATGTTCGCGTCGGCAGCGCTGCTCTGCCTGCACCATCCCGCGCAACTTCGTCTCGCCGAACCCGCCGGCTGAATGCCGGTACGCGTCCGACCCTGCGCTCCTGCTCGGACCATCCCAGGGCCGAGTACCGCACGCTCTTCCGCAAGCTGCCGACATCGGAGTTGACCCGGCTGGCATGCACGACAGTCACGGACTACCGTCGCGCTACCGTGTCGGGCTGAGCGTTCGTTAGAATGCGGCGTCCAGAACCGCCAGAACCCCATCCGTGATTCAGTTCCGCAGCCTGACGCTCGCGCGCGGCGCGCGTTACCTCATCAGGGACGCTTCGCTGCAGATCCACCCCGGCTGGCGCGTGGGTCTCGTCGGCGCCAACGGCAGCGGCAAGTCCAGTCTGTTCGCGCTGTTGCGCGGCGAGTTGCACGCCGAAATGGGAGAGTGCGAGGTCCCGGCTCGATGGATGATCGCCTCCGTCGCACAGGAGACACCCGCCCTTTCGAGATCGGCGCTCGACTACGCGCTGGATGGAGATGCCGAACTGCGAGCGATCGAACGGGATCTCGCCGCTGCGGAGTCGGCGCACGACGGGCATCATATTGCCGAACTGCATGGCCGGCTGCACGAGATCGGCGGCTACGCCGCGCCGGCCCGAGCAGCCGCGTTACTCGCGGGGCTCGGTTTCGCGCAGGAGGACTTCGCGCGACCGGTGTCGGAGTTCTCCGGCGGCTGGCGCATGCGCCTCAATCTCGCGCAGGCGTTGATGAGCCGTGCGGACCTGCTGCTGCTCGACGAACCCACGAACCATCTCGACCTCGACGCCGTGGTGTGGCTGGAGCGATGGCTCGCGGGCTATCGCGGCACGCTGCTGCTCGTATCTCACGATCGCGACTTCCTCGACGCGTGCGTCACCCATGTCGCGCACATCCATGCTCAGCGGCTCACCCTCTACACCGGCAATTATTCGCAGTTTGAAACGCAGCGCGCCGCGCAACTCGCGGTGCAACAGGCGACGTGCGAGAAGCAGCAGCGCGAGATTGCGCGCCTCGAACGCTTCGTCGAGCGCTTCCGCGCCAAGGCAACCAAGGCACGTCAGGCGCAAAGTCGCCTCAAGGCGCTCGATCGCATGGAGCGCATCGCGGCTGCCCACGTCGATGCGCCATTCGACTTCGAGATTCCTTCCGGAAGACGTGCTCCCGACCCCTTGCTCGTGCTGGACGACGTGTCTGTCGGTTACCCGACTCGCATGGTGCTGGCGCGTGTCCATCTGACACTGCGTCCCGGCGCGCGGCTGGGGCTGCTCGGCCCGAACGGCGCGGGAAAGTCGACACTCGTGAAGCTCCTCGCCGGCGAGCTCGCGCCGCTATCCGGTCGTCGTACGGAAGGCAACGGGCTCGCGATCGGTTACTTTGCGCAGCATCAGCTCGAACAGTTGCGGCCGGACGAATCACCGTTCGAACACCTGGTGCGCCTCGATCCGCGCGCTGGCGAGCAGGAACTGCGCGACTATCTCGGCGGATTCGATTTCTGCGGTGCCGTGGCCGACTCGCCCATCGAGCCGTTTTCCGGTGGAGAGAAGTCCAGGCTTGCGCTGGCGCTGCTGGTGCGCCGCCGCCCGAATCTGCTGCTCCTGGACGAACCGACGAATCATCTCGATCTCGAAATGCGCATCGCGCTGACCAAGGCGCTGGCAGAGTACGAGGGGAGTCTCGTGCTCGTATCGCACGATCGCGCGCTGCTGCGCACTGTGTGCGACGGCTTTGTGCTCGTCGCGGACGGGCGTGCGCTGGAGTTCGACGGCGACGTGGACGACTACCTCGCATGGCTGGATGCAAGACGTGGGCAGACAATCCCGGTCGATACCAACAAGATGGCGCGCAGGGAAGCGCGCGAGAGCGCCGCGGCGATTCGTGAAACGAAGCTGTCGCAGCGCCGACCCTTGCTGAGGGAGGTGGAGAAAGTGGAGAGGGCGATGGAGGAATGGCAAAGCGAGAAGTGCGCGCTTGACGCGCGGCTCGCTGATTCCTCCCTCTATACCGGTGATGCTGCGGCCGAACTGCG
>JAEUMW010000456.1 GCA_016791345.1 Betaproteobacteria bacterium
GTGGGCGAGCATTTTCCCATCGACATCCGCATCGAGGCGCGCGATCGTCAGGGGCTGCTGCGCGACATTTCGGAGATCCTGTCGCGCGAGCGCATCAACGTCACCGCGACCGACACCCTGAGCCGGGGCGACTTCGCGGTCATGGGATTCACGGTCGAGGTCGAGGGCGTGGATCAGCTCGCGCGGGTACTCGGGTACATCCGCGATGTCGCGGGGGTGACTCGTGCCGAGCGCAGTTGATCTTCCCGCGAACGCGAAATTGAACGTGGTGCGCGTTTTCTATACACTCTCGCACCTCGCAGGCGCGTAGCTCAGCTGGTTAGAGCACCACCTTGACATGGTGGGGGTCGTTGGTTCGAATCCAATCGCGCCTACCACTGTCTCCGGATGCAGCGGAACTGTGACTCCGCAGTCCGGCCTCTCGCGCGCCCGGAATTCCTGCGATCGAGAGCGCTTCGCGCCCTTTACGGTTCATCGCCCGGATGCCTGGCAAGTGCGAGTTTCATCGCAGCGTGTGACGTGACAGTACGTCGACGATGACGCTCACCGATCTCAAGTACATCGTGGCACTCGCGCGCGAACGGCACTTCGGCCGCGCCGCCGAGAGCTGCTTCGTGTCGCAGCCGACCCTGTCGATTGCCGTGAAGAAGCTCGAAGACGAACTGGGCGTCGTGCTCTTCGAGCGCTCGCCGCATGACGTGCGCACGACGCCGGTCGGCGAGAGCATCGTCGCGCAGGCGGAGCGGGTGCTGGAGGAAGCGGCGCGGCTGACCGAGATCGCAGCCGCCGGCAGAGATTCGCTGGCGGGTCCGCTGCGCCTCGGGGTGATCTACACCATCGGGCCGTGGCTGTTGCCGCGGCTGGTGCCGATTCTGCACCGGCGCGCACCCGAGATGCCTCTCCTGCTGGAAGAGAACTACACGCACAGGCTCCTGGAGAAGCTCAAGGCGGTCGAGCTGGACATCGCGGTGCTCGCGTTGCCGGTCGCGGAGCCGGGGCTGGTGAGCCAACCGATCTACGACGAGGCTTTTCGCGCACTGGTACCCGCTGTCCACCCGTGGGCGACGGCGGACGCGGTGGACGCGGGGCAATTCGCCGATCAGCCGCTGTTGATGCTCGGTCGTGGGAACTGCTTTCGCGACCAGGTGCTCGATCTGTGCACCCGGGCAGGCGAGGGCGGACCGCAGGTCCTGGAGGGGGGGTCGCTGGAGACCATCCGCCACATGGTCGCCTCGGGCGTCGGCATCACCGTGATGCCCGCGGCGGCGGTCGACGACATTGCGCCGGATGATCCGCTGCTGCGCGTGAAGCCGTTCCTGCCGCCGACGCCTACGCGCCGGGTGGGCATGGTCTGGCGCGCGACCTTTCCGCGTCATCGGGCCATCGACCTGGTCCGGCAGGCGCTGCTCGACTGTCACCTGCCCGGAACCCAGCCGGTCGATTCCGCGGGCGTAAAACGCCGCACCGCAGCAGCGAAGCGGGCCACTTGATTTACGCTGGCCGCACGCGCGCCAGACATCGTTTCCTCACTCGACCGCATCCCGCCGCGACGCCCTGGACGCGGCTCGTGAACCTGACCCCGCGGCGCAGCAGAACACGCTGCTTTCTTGTTCTGCGTCAAACAGTCGGAGAAGTGATCTGCTATTCTTGATGCGCCGCACAATATCGCTTTCCCGCAGCAAATCAAATGCTACCAACAACGACCCCGCGTCGCCCGGCGATGGGAACGACGCCCCGCGTGGTTGGTGCAGCGCAATAGCCAGTGCCTATCCGCCCCATCCTAACAATCAATTTGATCAATGAGGAGGGGGCCCTTATTCTGCTGGCTCAGGCTTATGGTCATCCTCTGATTCATCACAAGGAGAAGCAGTATGCAAACGCTGATCAACACCGAAATCAAACCCTTCAAGGCAACGGCCTACTCCAACGGCAAGTTCGTCGAGGTGACTGAAGCCACCCTGAAGGGCAAGTGGTCCGTGGTCTTCTTCTATCCGGCAGACTTCACTTTCGTTTGCCCGACGGAGCTCGGAGACCTCGCCGACAACTATGCCGAGTTCAAGAAGCTGGGCGTCGAGATCTATGCCGTCTCGACCGACACCCACTTCACCCACAAGGCGTGGCACGACACGTCCGAGACCATCAAGAAGCTGCAGTTCCCGATGGTCGGCGATCCGACGGGCGCGATCACCCGCAACTTCGGCGTGATGATCGAGGAAGCCGGACTTGCCGAGCGCGGCACCTTCGTCATCGACCCCGCCGGCAAGATCCAGATCATCGAGATCAACGCCGGTGGCGTCGGCCGCGATGCGGTGGAACTGCTGCGCAAGGTGAAGGCTGCGCAGTATGTCGCCGCCCACCCCGGTGAGGTCTGCCCCGCCAAGTGGAAGGAAGGCGAGAAGACGCTGGCACCTTCGCTCGACCTCGTCGGCAAGATCTGAGTGGTCCCATCGCGCGGGCGCGCCGTCTTCCGGACGCCCGCGCGGCAGCTTGCGGCCCTCATCAGTTGCTTCAGGAGAACACCATGCTAGATACCGCCATCCAGGGACAACTCTCCGCATATCTGGAGAGACTGCAGGCGCCGATCGAACTCGTCGCCTCGCTCGACGACAGCTCGACGGC
>JAEUMW010000457.1 GCA_016791345.1 Betaproteobacteria bacterium
GTCTGTCCGATCCCCTCCGTCGCCTCGGTCTCGGCCGCGGAAGCGCCCAGGCGTCGCGCGTGTGCGAGCACGTCCGCCGCGATCTCGCGCAGCGCGTCGGGGCTGAAGGAGAAGCCGCTGGCTTTCGGATGATCGAGTGCGCTGAGAGCGGTCACGGGCGGGCGTCGCAGAGAATTTTGATCCGCTATCATACCAGCCGCGTTTCGAGGGACCGAGGCAGTGGCAGACGACGCAATCAGCAAGACACGGCGCAAGCGTGCCATGCACGACCTGCAGGATCTGGGAGAAGCGCTGGTCGACTTGAGCACTGAGCGGCTGGCTGCACTGGCTTTGCCGGAGCCGCTCGGCGAGGCGGTGCGCGAAGCTAGGCGGCTGAAAAGCTTCGGCGCACGCCGGCGACAGGCGCAGTACATCGGTCGTCTCATGCGCGAGGTCGACCCGGCGCCGATCCGCGCCCGGATCGACGCCTGGGAAGGCAACTCGCGGGCGCACGCGGCGTGGCTGCACGATCTGGAGCGCTGGCGTGAACGGCTCCTCACCGATGGACAGACGCTGACCGAGCTGGCTCAGAAGTTTCCCGGTGCGGATCTCCAGCATCTGCACACCCTGGTGCGCAACGCCCGCGACGACGCGGCCAGCGGCAAACCACCCAAGCACTATCGCGCGCTCTTTCGCGCGCTGAAGGAACTCATGCCGGAACCTGCTGCCGACGTGGAAGCACAAGGCTGACGGCGGTTCCCGGTTTCTTGGCTATACTCCACCGGACCCTCGGACACCATCCGCCATGCCTGCCGCCACCGACGACACGCTCACGCTCGGGCTCGTCTCCATCAGCGATCGCGCCTCCCTCGGCATCTACGAGGATGCGGGACTGCCCGCACTCGAAGACTGGTTCCTGAGAGCGCTGACGACACCGTTTCGCGTCGAGAAGCGGCTTCTGCCGGACGAGCAGGCGGCCATCGAAGCGACTCTCAAGGAACTGGTGGACGAGGTCGGCTGCAATCTCGTGCTGACCACCGGCGGCACCGGTCCGGCGGCCCGCGACGTCACGCCCGAGGCGACGCTCGCGGTGGCCGACAAGATCATGCCCGGTTTCGGCGAACAGATGCGTCAGGTCAGCCTCAGGTTCGTGCCGACCGCGATCCTGTCGCGACAGGTCGGCGTCATCCGCAAGCGGTCCCTGATTCTCAACCTGCCCGGGCAGCCGAAGGCCATCAAGGAGACGCTGGAAGGCGTGAAGGGCGCGCAGGGTGAGGAACTGGTGCCGGGCATCTTCGCCGCCGTGCCGTATTGCCTCGACCTCATCGGCGGACCGTATGTCGAAACACGCGACGAAGTGATCAAGGTGTTTCGCCCCAAGTCGGCGTTGCGACCGAAGTCCTGACCGACGCATTCGTTCACTGCCTCCGGAGCCTCGATGCCCCTCCTTCCCCATATCGAACTCGAGCGCGGCCGCGATCCCACCGCGAGCATCATCTGGATGCACGGCCTCGGCGCCGACGGCAACGACTTCGTGCCGATCATCGACGAGATGGAATTGCCGGTGCGGCCGATCCGCTTCATCTTCCCGCACGCTCCGGTGCGCGCAGTCACCATCAACGGCGGCTTCCAGATGCGCGCCTGGTACGACGTGGTGAGCGACGATTT
>JAEUMW010000458.1 GCA_016791345.1 Betaproteobacteria bacterium
TGTGGAGCCAGCGCGGTGAAGCGGTCCGCAGGAAGGCGGGGATGACCTCGGGAGGTATGTCAGCAACAGTCGGTGCTCGGCGATTTATCTTGTGGATTTTAGCGACTATACTAGCGCCAAATTCCCGACCGGCGAGTCGCGCGGGCGGTGTTCAGCAACCGGATATGTCGGCACTGCTGCCCCGCCGGTCAGCCCACCGAACTGGAGTCATCACGTGAAGAAAATCGAGGCCATCATCAAGCCTTTCAAGCTCGACGAAGTGAGAGAATCTCTGTCGGAGATCGGCGTGACCGGCCTGACCGTAACCGAAGTGAAAGGCTTCGGCCGTCAGAAGGGGCACACTGAACTGTATCGGGGCGCCGAGTACGTGGTGGATTTTCTTCCCAAGGTGAAGGTCGAGGTCGTCGTTCCCGAATCCCTGGTCGACGGTGCCCTGGAGGCCATCACCAAGTCCGCTCGCACGGGCAAGATCGGCGACGGCAAGATCTTCGTCACCGGGGTCGAGCAGGTGATCCGCATTCGTACCGGAGAGACCGGCGAATCGGCAATCTGACGGTCGCCGCCGCCGCGTCCGCCTCACCCTCCTTCGCGATATCCCTGCAGGTCTTGGTCCCGAGGCCGCGGGATCCTTGAATTTTCTGGTTGGTGCTGCAGCATCGCCAGCGCTTTTGCGCCCTCTCCGAGCGTGGACGAGGCAACGCTCGACGTCGCTTGCTCGCTATTGCTGTCCCGCGTTTCGCAACGCCGCCTCGTCGAGGACGCGCACACTCCGATAGCCGACCTCGATCAGGCCGCGCGCCTCCAGCCGGTTGAGCAGGCCATTCAGGGTTTGCCGCGAGACGCCGATCATCGCCGCGAGGTCTGCCTGTGATACGGGAATGCTGACGGCATCGGCGCTCGGCGCGTCCCCGCGCTGCATCGCTGCCAGATCCGCGAGACGCACGTGCAGCCACTGCTCGCGTGCGAGGCTGTGGGTGTCGCCCATGTAGCGAAAGAGCAGCGCATAGCGCTCGAACAGGAGATCGGCGAAAGCCCGGAAATAGCGCGGCTCGTCGTCGACGATGCGTTCGAACTCGGCAACGGAGAGGAAAAGCGTGCGCACGGCAGAATCCGCGATGATGCTGCCGATGCTCGGGACGCGGGCGAGCGTCCCGTGATCGCCGAACCAGAAGCCGGCCTCGCCGACGTGGATGAGGGTCTCCGCCGCGTCTGCGGTCACGCGCATGACACGCACGTGGCCGCTGAGCACCGCGAAGATGCCCTCCGGGGGAGCCCCCTCCCGCAGAATCACATCGCCGCGGGCGTACTCGCGGATGAGCGAACGCTGCAGGATGAGATCCTGCAACGTTTGCGGAAGCGAGTGGAACCACCGGCTCTTCCTGAGCGTTTCGAGTATCGACGCGTAACCGTGCTGTACCAACGTTCGTCTCCGCGGGTTTGCGTTGTCGGGTCACCGGTGCCGGGGCGTGCGGGAGGAGCGGGGCGACATAATCTCGGCGCGGCTTCGGGATGGCGCGCCCATGTGCGCAGGCCCGGGCCGTTTCGGCTTCAGGGACGCAGCTCTTTGGCAACTGCGAGGGCGGCCGCCAACTCGGTGCGGGCGTTGGCGAAATCCTCGTAACGCTTGCCGCCGCTGCGGCCGTACCAGTAGCGACTGTTGCCGGCATCGCCCTCCATCTTGTGGAGAATCGCGTGTATCCAGCACGCGAGCGGATCGTTCAGTTCCTGCACGATCTCGTGCGCATGGGTCCAGTCGGCGGCCAGAGCCGCCTCGATGGCAATCGTGTGCGGCGTCTTCATCGTCGTTCCTTGCGCCCGCCCTCAAGTCACAAAGTGTGAGGATACCTTCGCGGCTCTACGCACGGGGGCTCTTCGTCTGCTGCACGCGCGAAGGTACGCCGTGAAGTCGATCGTGGCGTGGGCGGAGTTACACTCCCAAGCATGCGGATGCCGCGAATCGCCGTGTCGGTGCTCGTCGTGCTGATCGCCATCGTCGCGACGGCGGTCGCTCTGCGCCACTACGACGCAGCGTCTTCTCGCCGGCAATCGCCGACGCGTGATCCCGGCACGCCGGGTTACGTCGCGGCGCGCGAACTGCCCGATGGTGCGGTGCCGCCCGTCGGCGCCGTCGGCAACTTCGTCATCGGCCCGACGCATCGCCCGGCGCCCGAGACGAGTCCGCAGGCAGGCGTGCCGCGCGCCCGTCTGGTCGAATTCACCATGCGCTCCGCAGACAGCCGGATCTATCCGGGCATCGCACGCGACCCCGGTACGTACGGGACCGTCGATCCGGCCGATCC
>JAEUMW010000459.1 GCA_016791345.1 Betaproteobacteria bacterium
GAGATGGTGATGCCGGGGGACAACGTGTCGATCACGGTGAGCCTGATTGCACCGATTGCGATGGAAGAGGGCCTGCGCTTTGCCATCCGCGAGGGCGGCAGAACCGTCGGCGCCGGCGTCGTCGCCAAGGTCATAGAGTAACGATAAAACGCGAGGGCGGTTCGCATCGATGCGCGCACGGGGGCGGGTTCCGCCCCCTTGCCGTCTGGGTTCCAACGCCTTCCCATGGTCAACAGGCCAATAGCTCAATTGGTAGAGCGTCGGTCTCCAAAACCGAAGGTTGGGGGTTCGAGACCCTCTTGGCCTGCCCCTTACACCATTCATGGTTGACAAGATCAAGCTTGCATGCGCGGCACTTCTGGTGGTGGCGGGGGTCGTCGGCTACTACTACCTGAAGGACAGCGCAACCATCGTGCGTGCCGGATCGGTCTTCGCAGGGCTGATCGCGGCCTCGGGAGTGGCCTGGACGTCGGCGCCGGGCAAGCAGCTCTTCGCATTCGCACAGGAGTCGGTCGCCGAGACCAAGAAGGTGGTCTGGCCGACGCGAAAGGAAACCCTGCAGACGACGGGACTCGTGTTCCTGTTCATCGTACTGATGGCGCTGTTTCTATGGCTGGTGGATGCGACGCTTCTGTGGCTGGTGCAACTCATCATGGGGCGCGACTGATGACGAAGCGATGGTACGTGGTGCATGCCTATTCCGGTTTCGAGAAGAGCGTGCAGCGAGCCCTCCTCGATCGCATCCAGCGTGCCGGGATGCAGGAGCAGTTCGGCCAGATCCTGGTCCCCGTGGAAGAGGTCGTCGAGATGAAGGGCGGCCAGAAGTCGATCAGCGAGCGCAAGTTCTTTCCGGGCTACGTGCTGGTCGAGATGGAGATGACGGATGACAGCTGGCATCTCGTCAAGAACACGCCCAAGGTGACCGGCTTCGTCGGCGGCACCGCAACGAAGCCGACGCCGATCTCCTCGAAGGAGGTGCAGAACATCCTGAACCAGATTCAGGAGGGGGTCGAGAAGCCCAAGCCGAAGGTGCTGTTCGAGGTGGGCGAAGTGGTGCGTGTCAAGGAAGGCCCGTTCACCGATTTCCACGGGTCGGTCGAGGACGTGAACTACGACAAGAGCAAGATCCGGGTGTCGGTGACCATCTTCGGACGCTCGACCCCGGTCGAGCTGGATTTCGGTCAGGTGGAGAAGGCCTGACCGAGCGGGCAGCGGCAACGCTGCAGATGAGGCGGGGAGGATGCTGCGCGCATCCGCTGGCACCCGCGATAGGAGCGTAGAGCGTGGCAAAGAAAATCGTCGGCCTGATCAAGCTTCAGGTGCCGGCGGGCAAGGCGAACCCGAGCCCACCGATCGGTCCCGCGCTGGGTCAGCGCGGTCTCAACATCATGGAGTTCTGCAAGGCTTTCAATGCGCAGACCCAGGGCATGGAAGTCGGCCTCCCGGTGCCGGTGGTGATCACGGCCTACCAGGACAAGAGCTTCACCTTCGTGATGAAGACACCGCCCGCGTCGGTGCTCATCAAGAAGGCAGCGAAGATCGACAAGGGCAGCCCGAAGCCGCACCTGGACAAGGTCGGCAAGCTCACGCGCGCGCAGGTCGAGGAAATCGCGCGCACCAAGACGCCTGACCTGACCGCCGCCGATCTCGATGCCGCCGTGCGCACCATCGCCGGCAGCGCCCGCAGCATGGGCGTCGAAGTGGAGGGCGTCTGACATGGCGCACGATTCCAAGCGTTACAAGCTGCTGCGCGGCACGGTCGACCGCGCGAAGTCCTACCCGCTGGCCGAGGCCCTCGATCTCGTCAAGCGCAACGCGACCGCCAAGTTCGATGAGTCGATCGATGTCGCCGTGAATCTGGGCGTGGACGCGAAGAAATCCGATCAGCAGGTGCGTGGTTCCGTGGTGCTGCCGAAGGGCACCGGCAAGAGCAAGCGGGTGGCCGTGTTCGCGCAGGGCGACAAGGCCAAGGATGCGCTCGCTGCGGGGGCTGACGTTGTCGGTTTCGAGGATCTCGCCGACAAGGTGAAGGGCGGTTTCATGGAATTCGACGTCGTCATCGCCTCCCCGGATGCGATGCGGGTCGTCGGCGCGCTCGGGCAGATCCTGGGTCCGCGGGGCCTCATGCCCAACCCAAAGGTCGGCACCGTGACGCAGGACGTGGCGCAGGCGGTGAAGAATGCCAAGGCCGGTCAGGTCCAGTACCGGACCGACAAGGGCGGGATCATCCATTGCAGCATCGGCCGCGCCTCGTTTCCGGTCGAATCCCTGCGTGAGAATCTGGTGGCGCTGGTCGATGCCCTGAACAAGGCAAAACCGGCGAGTTCGAAGGGCGTTTACGTGCGGAAGATCTCCGTCGCAAGCACGATGGGCGCCGGCGTGCGGGTGGATCAGGCGACGCTCGCAGCGTGAGGAATGAAGGGGCTGCGCGCGCGAAGTGCGTGGCGAGTTTGAACATCGTTGAACTTTGGGCCCGACCGCTCGTACGGGGTCGGGGTTGTCAAAGACCGTTGGGGTGCGGCGAGCGGTTGGCGCCGGACTTAATCACTGTCCTGGGCGAGAGGCAGCGCATGATTTGCCGAACGTTCGGAAACGGTACCCAGCGCAGACGGCGTCCCGGTACAGGTATGCGTATGACTCCTGACTTCGAGGTCGCTGTGGTTGCACCGGGCGCTCCGGCGAACGCATCTGCGGGTGCGGTCGCAGGCGGCTTCCGTTAACTGGAGGGTTGACCTTGGGTCTCAATCTTGAAGACAAGAAGGCAGTGGTCGCCGAGGTGAGCGCAGAAGTGGCGCGTGCCCAGGCGATCGTGCTTGCCGAGAACCGCGGTCTGGAAGTGGGTCAGATGACCGAGTTGCGCAAGCGGGCACGTGGCGCCGGGGTTTACTTCCGCGTCGTCAAGAACACGCTTGCACGGCGCGCGGTCGCCGACACGCCGTTTGCCGGTCTGGCCGACCAGATGGTCGGCCCGCTCGCGTATGGCATGTCGAGCGATCCGGTGGCGCTGGCGAAGGTCCTGCACGAATTTGCGAAGGGCAACGAGAAGCTCGCGATCAAGGGCGGCGCCATGGCGAACTACGTCATGTCGCCGAAAGAGGTGGCGAGCCTCGCCACGCTGCCGAGCCGCGAGGAACTGCTCGCCAAGCTGCTCGGCACCATGCAGGCGCCCATCGCCCAGTTCGTGCGGACGCTGAACGAAGTGCCGACGCGCTTCGTGCGCACACTCGCTGCCGTGCGCGATGCCAAGGGCGAAGCGTAAGCATCCCCCATTTCCTAACCGACTACGTTACGACTTTCGAATCAGGAGTAGAGAAAATGGCTGTTGCCAAAGCTGAGATTCTGGATGCCATCGCCAACATGACGGTGCTGGAGCTGTCTGCGCTGATCAAGGAGATGGAAGAGAAGTTCGGTGTGTCTGCGGCTGCGGCTGCGGTTGCCGTCGCCGCCCCTGCGGCGGGTGCCGCGGCGCCCGCGGCCGAGGAGAAGACCGAGTTCACGGTCGTTCTCACCGGTGCCGGCGAGAACAAGGTGAACACCATCAAGGTGGTGCGCGCGATCACCGGTCTCGGTCTGAAGGAGGCCAAGGACCTCGTGGACGGTGCACCCAAGCCCGTGAAGGAAGGCGTCTCGAAGGCCGACGCCGATGCCGTCGCGAAACAACTTACGGAAGCCGGCGCCACTTGCGAAATCAAGTAAGCCGCGTGGCCTCGTTGCGGGCTGGCGGGCGACCGCCAGCCCTTTTCTGCTTGTAGGGAGACCTTGTTCTCCAGAGCCCGGATGTCGGTAATGAAGCCCGCCGTGTCGTTCCCGCGGCGCGGCGGAATCTTTGGCGCGTGCCGCCCTCTCAACGGTGAGAACGCGATACCTGCCTCCGGGGATTTGCCCTTTGTGCCCGTGCGTGGAGTAACCCCATGACGTACTCGTTCACCGAGAGAAAGCGCATCCGCAAGAGCTTCGCCAAACGTGCCAGCGTTCTGCCGGTGCCGTACCTGCTCGCGACCCAGATCGACTCCTACAGCGCCTTCCTGCAGGCCGAAGCCTTGCCGGACGCGCGCAGGAACGCGGGACTGCAAGCCGCGTTCACGTCGATCTTTCCGATTTCGAGCCACTCCGGGAACGCGCGGCTCGACTTCGTGAGCTACATGCTCGGCACGCCGCCCTTCGACGTGAAGGAGTGCCAGCAGCGGGGGTTGACGTTCGCATCGCCGCTGCGCGCGCGCGTGCGGCTCACGATCATGGACCGCGAGGCGTCGAAGCCCACGGTGAAGGAGGTGAAGGAGCAGGAAGTCTACATGGGCGAGATTCCGCTCATGACGAGCACCGGCTCGTTCATCATCAACGGCACCGAGCGCGTCATCGTCTCGCAGCTGCATCGCTCGCCCGGCGTGTTCTTCGAGCACGACCGCGGCAAGACGCACAGCTCGGGCAAGCTGCTTTTCTCGGCGCGGGTCATTCCGTACCGCGGCTCCTGGCTCGACTTCGAGTTCGATCCCAAGGACTACCTCTATTTCCGCGTCGACCGCCGCCGCAAGATGCCGGTGACCACGCTGCTCAAGGCGATCGGCTACACGCCGGAGGAAATCCTCAAGGAGTTCTTCATGTTCGACACCTTCCATTTCGTGCGCGGCGAGATGGAGTTCGAACTCGTGCCCGAGCGCATGCGCGGCGACATTGCGCGCTTCGACATCGTCGCCGACGGTCAGGTGCTCGTGCCCAAGGACAAGCGCATCACGGTCAAGCACATCCGCGAGATGGAGAAGGCCGGCCTCAAGCGCGTCGTCGTGTCGTCGGATTTCGTGCTCGGCCGCGTGCTGGCGAAGCACATCGTCGACAAGGAGACCGGTGAAGTCATCGCCCGCGCCAACGACGAGATCACCGACGATCTCCTGAAGAAGCTGCGGGAGTCGGGCATTCCCGAAGTGCAGACCCTGTACACCAACGATCTCGATCAGGGGCCCTTCATTTCGCAGACGCTGCGCATCGACGAGACCGCCGACGCCATGGCGGCGCAGGTGGCGATCTACCGCATGATGCGGCCGGGCGAGCCACCGACGGAAGAGGCGGTGAAGCAGCTCTTCCAGGGACTCTTCTTCGCCGAGGAGCGCTACGACCTGTCTGCGGTCGGCCGGATGAAGTTCAATCGCCGCGTCGGCCGCGAGGAGTTGACGGGTGCCGCAACACTGTCGCGCGAGGACATCGTCGCGGTGATCAAGATCCTCGTCGACCTGCGCAACGGGCGCGGCGAGATCGACGACATCGACCACCTCGGCAACCGCCGTGTGCGTTCGGTCGGCGAACTGGCGGAAAACCAGTTTCGCGCCGGTCTGGTGCGCGTCGAGCGCGCGGTGCGCGAACGCCTGTCTCAGGCCGAGTCCGAGAACCTCATGCCGCACGACCTGATCAACGCCAAGCCGGTGTCGGCGGCGATCAAGGAATTCTTCGGGTCGTCGCAGCTGTCGCAGTTCATGGACCAGACCAACCCGCTCTCCGAGATCACGCACAAGCGTCGCGTCTCGGCGCTGGGCCCCGGTGGACTCACGCGCGAGCGCGCGGGCTTCGAGGTGCGTGACGTCCACCCCACTCACTACGGCCGCGTGTGCCCGATCGAGACGCCGGAAGGTCCCAACATCGGTCTCATCAACTCGCTCGCGCTCTACGCACGGACCAATGAATACGGCTTCCTCGAGACGCCGTACCGGAAGGTGCAGGATGGGCGGGTCACCGACGAGATCGAGTTCCTGTCCGCGATCGAAGAGGGCAAGTACGTGATCGCCCAGGCGAACGCCGCGCTCAGCGACACGGGTGGGTTCGTCGACGAGATGGTTTCCTGCCGTCACCACAACGAGTTCATGCTGTCGTCCCCCGACCGCGTGCAGTACATGGACGTGGCGCCGTCGCAGATCGTGTCCGTCGCCGCCTCGCTCATTCCGTTCCTCGAGCACGACGACGCGAACCGCGCCCTCATGGGCTCGAACATGCAGCGTCAGGCAGTGCCCTGCCTGCGGCCGGAGAAGCCGCTTGTGGGCACCGGCATCGAGCGCACGGTGGCGGTCGACTCCGGCACTGCAGTGCAGGCCCGCCGCGGCGGCGTCGTCGACTACGTCGATGCCGGCCGCATCGTCGTGCGCGTGCACGACGAGGAGACGGTGGCGGGCGAAGTCGGTGTGGACATCTACAACCTCGTCAAGTACACGCGCTCCAACCAGAACACCGACATCAACCAGCGGCCGCTGGTGGAGGTGGGTGACGTGATCGCCCGCGCCGATGTCATCGCCGACGGTGCCTCCACCGACATGGGCGAGCTTGCCCTTGGCCAGAACCTGCTGGTCGCCTTCATGCCGTGGAACGGCTACAACTTCGAGGACTCGATCCTGATCTCCGAGCGCGTGGTCGCCGACGACCGCTTCACTTCGATCCACATCGAGGAGCTGTCGGTCGTGGCACGCGACACCAAGCTCGGCCCGGAAGAGATCACGCGCGACATCTCCAACTTGTCGGAAGCCCAGCTCTCCCGCCTGGACGAGTCGGGCATCGTCTACATCGGCGCCGAGGTGGAAGCCGGCGACGTGCTTGTCGGCAAGGTCACGCCGAAGGGCGAGACGCAGCTCACCCCCGAGGAAAAGCTGCTGCGGGCGATCTTCGGGGAAAAGGCCTCGGACGTGAAGGACACGTCGCTGCGTGTGCCCTCCGGCATGTCGGGCACGGTGATCGACGTGCAGGTGTTCACGCGCGAGGGGATCGAGCGCGACAAGCGCGCGCAGCAGATCATCGACGACGAGCTGAAGCGCTACAAGAAGGACCTCGCCGACCAGTTCCGCATCGTCGAGGACGACACCTTCCTGCGCATCGAGCGCCTGCTCCTGGACAAGGTCGCCAACGGCGGTCCGAAGAAGCTCGCCAAGGGCACGGCGATCACCAAGGCGTACCTCGCGGAAGTCGAACGTCACAGCTGGTTCGACATCCGCCTTGCGAGCGAGGAGGCGGCGCGCCAGCTCGAGCAGCTGATGGAGAGCCTCTCCCAGAAGCGGGTCGAGTTCGACATCGCGTTCGAGGCGAAGAAGAAGAAGCTCACGCAGGGCGACGAACTGCCGCCCGGCGTGCAGAAGATGGTGAAGGTCTACCTTGCGGTGAAGCGCCGCCTGCAGCCCGGCGACAAAATGGCCGGCCGCCACGGCAACAAGGGCGTCATTTCCAAGATCGTCCCGATCGAGGACATGCCGTACACGGCGGACGGGGTGCCGATGGACGTGGTGCTGAATCCGCTGGGCGTGCCCTCGCGCATGAACGTGGGGCAGATCCTGGAGACGCACCTGGGCTGGGCCGCCAAGGGACTGGGCCAGAAGATCGGCCAGCTGCTGAAGGCGCAGGCGCAGATCGGTGAACTGCGCAACACGCTCGTGCAGATCTACAACTCGAGCGGCAAGCCGGAGGACATTGACACCCTAAACGATGCGGAAGTGCTGGACCTCTGCCAGCACCTGGAGAAGGGCGTTCCGTTTGCCACCCCGGTGTTCGATGGCGCCACCGAAGACGAGATCAAGACCATGCTCGAGGTCGCCGGATTGCCGCGCTCGGGCCAGATCCACCTCTATGACGGTCGCACCGGCGACACGTTCGACCGGCCGGTCACCGTGGGCTACATGCACATGCTGAAGCTGCACCACCTGGTCGACGACAAGATGCACGCGCGCTCGACCGGACCGTACAGCCTGGTCACCCAGCAGCCGCTGGGGGGCAAGGCGCAGTTCGGCGGTCAGCGCTTCGGCGAGATGGAGGTGTGGGCGCTCGAGGCCTACGGTGCTTCCTATACGCTGCAGGAGATGCTCACCGTCAAGTCGGACGATGTCACCGGCCGCACCAAGGTGTACGAGAACATCGTCAAGGGCGAGCACAAGATCGACGCCGGCATGCCGGAATCCTTCAATGTGCTGGTCAAGGAAATCCGCTCGCTCGCGATCGACATCGATCTGGAAAGGTACTGAAAGGCGTGAAGGTGTGAAGGTGTGAAAAAGGTGAAGGTGGGACGGGGCTCGGGCGCGCAGCGCCTTTCACCCCTTCGCTTCTTCACTCGTTCACCGAATCCGGAGGTTTCGTAATGAAAGCACTGCTCGATTTGTTCAAACAGGTCACCCAGGAAGAGGAGTTCGATGCCATCAAGATCGGGCTCGCCTCTCCGGAAAAGATCCGGTCGTGGTCCTACGGCGAGGTGAGGAAGCCGGAGACCATCAACTACCGGACCTTCAAGCCTGAGCGCGACGGCCTGTTCTGCGCAAAGATCTTCGGCCCGGTGAAGGACTACGAGTGCCTGTGCGGCAAGTACAAGCGGCTCAAGCACCGCGGCGTGATCTGCGAGAAGTGCGGCGTCGAGGTGACGCTCTCCAAGGTGCGCCGCGAGCGCATGGGCCACATCGAGCTGGCGAGCCCGGTGGCCCACATCTGGTTCCTGAAGTCGCTGCCCTCCCGGCTCGGGATGGTGCTCGACATGACGCTGCGCGACATCGAGCGCGTGCTGTATTTCGAGGCCTACGTCGTCGTCGACGCCGGCATGACGCCGCTCAACCGCGGCCAGTTGCTGACCGAGGACGATTACCTCGCGAAGGTCGAGGAATATGGCGACGACTTCTCCGCCCTGATGGGGGCCGAGGGCATTCGCGAACTGCTGCGTCACCTCGATCTCAAGCGCGAGATCGATCGCCTGCGCAAGGAGCTGGAAGCCACTTCCTCCGATACCAAGATCAAGAAGATCGCCAAGCGCCTCAAGGTGCTGGAGGCCTTCCAGAAATCCGGTATCAAGCCGGACTGGATGATTCTCGAAGTGCTGCCGGTGCTGCCGCCCGAACTGCGCCCGCTGGTGCCGCTCGATGGCGGCCGCTTCGCGACCTCGGACTTGAACGATCTCTACCGCCGCGTCATCAACCGCAACAACCGCCTGAAGCGGCTGCTCGAACTGAAGGCGCCCGAGATCATCGTCCGCAACGAGAAGCGGATGCTGCAGGAGGCGGTGGACTCGCTCCTCGACAACGGCCGTCGCGGCAAGGCCATGACCGGCGCCAACAAGCGGCCGCTCAAGTCGCTCGCGGACATGATCAAGGGCAAGGGCGGACGTTTCCGGCAGAACCTGCTCGGCAAGCGCGTGGACTATTCGGGGCGTTCGGTGATCGTGGTCGGCCCGCAGCTCAAGCTGCACCAGTGTGGCCTGCCGAAGAAGATGGCGCTGGAGCTCTTCAAGCCATTCATCTTCCACAAGCTGGAAGTGCTCGGCATGGCGACCACCATCAAGGCGGCGAAGCGGCTGGTCGAGGCGGAAGTGCCGGAAGTCTGGGACATCCTGGAAGAGGTGATCCGCGAGCATCCGGTCATGCTGAACCGCGCGCCCACGCTCCATCGCCTCGGCATCCAGGCGTTCGAGCCGGTGCTCATCGAAGGCAAGGCGATCCAGCTGCATCCGCTCGTGTGCGCGGCCTTCAACGCCGACTTCGACGGTGACCAGATGGCGGTGCACGTACCGCTCTCGCTCGAGGCGCAGATGGAGGCGCGCACGCTCATGCTCTCCTCCAACAACATCCTCTCGCCCGCCAACGGCGAGCCGATCATCGTGCCGTCGCAGGACATCGTGCTCGGGCTCTACTACATGACGCGGGAGAAGATCGGCGCGCGCGGCGAAGGCATGGCGTTCATCAACACGTCCGAAGTGGCGCGCGCGTACGAGTCCGAACAGGTCGATCTGCAGGCACGGGTCGCCGTGCGCATCCGCGAGCAGGAGATCGACGCCCAGGGCGAGCGGCGCGAGAAGCTGACGCGCTATCAGACCACCGTCGGCCGTTCGCTGCTGTCGGAGATCCTGCCGGCCGGACTGCCGTTCGACGTCATCAACAAGCCGCTCAAAAAGAAGGAGATCTCGCGGCTCATCAACGGCTGCTTCCATCGCGTGGGTCTGCGCGAGACGGTGATCTTCGCCGACAAGCTCATGTACACCGGGTTCTCGTACGCGACGCGTGCCGGCATCTCGATCGCCGTCGACGACATGCTGGTGCCGATGCAGAAGGGCGACCTCATCTCCGCGGCTGAGCACGAGGTGCAGGAGATCGAGCAGCAGTACACCTCCGGTCTCGTCACCCAGGGCGAACGCTACAACAAGGTGGTGGACATCTGGGGTCGCGCCGGCGACATGGTGGCGAAGGCCATGATGGAGCAGCTCGGCACGGAACCGGTGAAAGTCTGGGACGTGAAGACCGGCGGCTGGGCGCCGCTCATCGACGACAAGGGCAGAGCCACTTCGCAGGAGTCGTTCAATTCCATCTACATGATGGCGGACTCGGGTGCGCGCGGCTCGGCAGCCCAGATCCGGCAGCTCGCCGGCATGCGTGGCCTGATGGCGAAGCCGGACGGCTCCATCATCGAGACGCCGATCACCGCCAACTTCCGCGAGGGGCTCAACGTCCTGCAGTACTTCATCTCGACTCACGGTGCGCGCAAGGGTCTCGCCGACACGGCGCTGAAGACTGCGAACTCCGGCTATCTCACGCGGCGTCTGGTGGATGTGACGCAGGACCTCGTCGTCACCGAGGAGGACTGTGGCACTACCTACGGCGTGACGATGCGGGCGCTGGTCGAAGGTGGCGAGGTGGTGGAGCCCTTGCGCGACCGCATCCTCGGGCGCGTCTCGGCCAACGACGTGGTCAATCCCGAGTCGGGCGAGACCCTGCTCGATGCTGGCACCCTGCTCGACGAAGTCTCGGTGGACCGCATCGAGACGCTCGGCATCGACGAGGTCCGCGTGCGCACGCCGCTGTCGTGCGATACGCGCTACGGCCTGTGTGCCAAGTGCTACGGCCGCGATCTCGGTCGCGGCTCGCTCGTGAACGTGGGCGAGGCGGTGGGCGTCATCGCGGCGCAGTCGATCGGCGAGCCGGGCACGCAGCTCACCATGCGCACCTTCCACATTGGCGGTGCGGCTTCGCGTACCGCGGTGGCGAGCCAGGTGGACAGCAAGTCGAACGGCGTGATCGGGTTCACGGCGACCATGCGCTACGTGACCAACGCGCGCGGCGAGCAGGTGGTCATCTCGCGCAGCGGCGAGGTGGCCATCCACGACGAGAACGGGCGCGAACGCGAGCGGCACAAGGTGCCGTACGGCGCCACGCTGCTTGTCAAGGACGGCGCTCCGGTCAAGGCCGGGCAGATGCTCGCGAGCTGGGACCCGCACACCCGGCCGATCATCACCGAGTATGCCGGCACCATCAAGCTGGAAAACGTGGAAGAAGGCGTCACCGTCGCCAAGCAGATCGACGATGTCACCGGGCTCTCGACGCTGGTCGTGATCGACCCGAAGCGGCGCGGCGTATCGACCGCCAAGGGCCTGCGGCCGCAGGTCAAGCTGATCGACGAGACCGGCCACGAGGTGAAGCTCGCCGGCAGCGACTCGCCGGTGACCTACACCTTCCAGATCCACTCCATCATCAACGTCAAGGACGGGCAGCCGATCAACATCGGCGACGTTCTCGCGCGCGTGCCGCAGGAGACCTCGAAGACGCGCGACATCACCGGCGGTCTGCCGCGGGTGGCGGAACTCTTCGAGGCGCGCTCGCCGAAGGATGCCGGCCTGCTCGCGCAGATCACCGGGACCGTCTCGTTCGGCAAGGACACCAAGGGCAAGCAGCGCCTCATCATCACCGACCTCGACGGCGTGCCGCACGAGTACCTGATCCCGAAGGACAAGCACGTGATGGCGCACGACGGACAGGTGGTCAACAAGGGCGAGATGATCGTCGACGGCCCGAAGGACCCGCACGACATTCTCGGCCTGCAGGGCGTGGAGGAGCTTGCGCGCTACATCATCGACGAGGTGCAGGACGTCTACCGTCTGCAGGGCGTGAAGATCAACGACAAGCACATCGAGGTGATCGTGCGCCAGATGCTGCGCCGGGTGACGATTGCGGACGCCGGCGACAGCCGCTTCATACCGGGCGAGCAGGTGGAGCGTGCCGAGGTGCTGGAGGAGAACGAGAAGATGGAGGCCGAAGGCAAGACGCCGGCGAGCTACGAGTTCATGCTGCTCGGCATCACGAAGGCCTCACTCTCGACCGACTCGTTCATCTCCGCGGCATCGTTCCAGGAGACCACGCGCGTCCTCACCGAGGCTGCGATAATGGGCAAGAAGGACGATCTGCGCGGACTCAAGGAGAACGTCATCGTCGGCCGCCTGATTCCTGCCGGAACCGGTCTCGCCTATCACAACACCCGCAAGAATCAGCAATTGGGTGTCGACATGGGCATCGCCGAACTGGCGGAGGACACCGAGGGTGGGTCGGGCGGAGCGCAGGCGCCTGGCGAGGAGCAGGTTGCTTGACACGCATATACTAACTACTTAAACTCCGCAGTCTTTTTCATCGCCCAAGCCACGCCGCAAGCCGGGTTCGGGCGCAAGACGCGGAAGCCTCGGGGACGGCGGAGACGCCGTCCCGGCTTTTTGCGCGGGACAAATGTCGTGCTCCCCGGCACTTTCTCCATCGCGAAGCCCGCGTGCGGAGATGTCCGGGGTTGGACGGCCGGGTGAGTGCCCAGGCGCTTCGCCCATCGACGACAGGGTAAGCGATGCCAACCGTCAACCAGCTCGTGCGCAAGTCGCGCACGCGTCAGGTCACCAAGAGCAAGGTGCCGGCGCTGCAGAATTCACCGCAGAAGCGCGGTGTATGCATCCGCGTCTACACGACCACGCCGAAGAAGCCGAACTCGGCGCTGCGCAAGGTCGCGAAGGTGCGGCTCACGAACGGGTTCGAAGTGATCAGCTATATCGGGGGCGAGGGCCACAATCTGCAGGAGCACTCGGTGGTGCTCATCCGCGGCGGGCGCGTCAAGGACCTGCCCGGCGTGCGTTACCACACGGTGCGCGGCAGCCTCGACACCGCCGGCGTGAAGGATCGCAAGCAGAGCCGCTCCAAGTACGGCGCCAAGCGCCCGAAGGCGGGCTGAGCGCGGCATCAACGACACGGGATAAGTTTTCACCATGCCTCGACGCAGAGAAGTGCCCAAGCGGGAGATCCTTCCGGATCCCAAGTTCTCGAGCCAGGAAGTGGCCAAGTTCATCAACGTGCTGATGACCCGCGGCAAGAAGTCGGTGGCCGAGCGCATCATGTACGGCGCGCTCGACCAGATCCAGAAGCGCAGCGGCAAGAATCCGCTCGAGGTGTTTACCCAGGCTCTGCAGAACGTGCGGCCGGTGGTCGAGGTGAAGAGCCGGCGCGTCGGCGGTGCGAACTACCAGGTGCCGGTGGAGGTGCGTCAGGTGCGCCGCACGGCCCTTGCCATGCGCTGGCTGCGCGAGGCGGCGCGCAAGCGCAGCGAAAAATCGATGGGGCAGCGCCTGGCGGGTGAACTCGCCGAAGCGGCCGAGGGCCGTGGCGGTGCGATGAAGAAACGAGAGGAAGTGCACAAGATGGCGGAGGCCAACAAGGCCTTCTCGCACTATCGCTTTTAACTGCAGTGGCTCGTGCGGCCTGTAACCCGGACCGTCACAGCCATCCGAAGGCGGCGCCAGAAGCGCCGCTGCGATCAGCGAAAGAGTTGACAGTCCGTGGCACGCAAGACACCCATTCAGCAGTACCGGAACATCGGCATCATGGCCCACATCGATGCCGGGAAAACCACGACCACCGAGCGCATCCTTTTCTACACCGGGGTATCGCACAAGCTCGGCGAGGTGCACGACGGCACTGCCATCATGGACTGGATGGAGCAGGAGCAGGAGCGCGGCATCACCATCACTTCGGCCGCGACCACCTGCTTCTGGAAAGGGATGGATGGGTCCCTGCCCGAGCATCGCGTCAACATCATCGACACGCCGGGGCACGTCGACTTCACCATCGAGGTCGAGCGCAGTCTGCGTGTGCTCGACGGTGCGTGCACGGTGCTGTGTGCGGTGGGCGGCGTGCAGCCGCAAACCGAGACGGTGTGGCGGCAGGCGAACAAGTACGGCGTTCCGCGGCTTTGCTTCGTCAACAAGATGGACCGCGCCGGCGCGAATTTCCTGCGCGTGTACGAGCAGGTGCAAACACGCCTCAAGGCCCATCCCGTCCCCATCCAGTTGCCCATCGGCGCCGAGGACAAGTTCGAGGGCGTGGTGGATCTGGTGCGGATGAAGGCGATCTACTGGGACGATAGCTCCCAGGGGACGAAGTTCGAGCTGCGCGACATTCCCGCGCACCTTGCCGACGAGGCCGCGGAGTGGCGCGAAAAGATGCTGGAGACCGCCGCCGAAGCGAACGAGGAACTCATGCACAAGTACCTCGACGAGGGCGATCTCTCGGTCGAGGACGTGAAGGAAGGCTTGCGCCTGCGCACGATCGCCAACGAGATTGTGCCGATGCTGTGCGGCTCCGCCTTCAAGAACAAGGGCGTGCAGGCGATGCTCGACGCCGTCATCGACTATATGCCCTCGCCGGTCGACATCCCGCCGGTGAAGGGGCGTCTCGAGAACGGCGAAGAGGCCACGCGCGAGGCCACCGACGAGGCCCCGTTCTCCGGGCTTGCGTTCAAGATCATGACCGACCCCTACGTCGGCCAGCTCATCTTCTTCCGCGTGTATTCCGGAGTCGTGAGCTCGGGCGACACCATCTACAACCCGGTGAAGGGGCGCAAGGAACGCATCGGTCGTCTTCTCCAGATGCACGCCAATTCGCGCGAGGAGATCAAGGAAGTGCGCGCCGGCGACATCGCGGCGGCGGTCGGTCTCAAGGAAGCGACGACGGGGGACACCATCTGCGATCCGCAGCACGTCATTGTGCTCGAGAAGATGATCTTCCCGGAGCCCGTGATTCACGTCGCGGTCGAGCCCAAGACGAAGGCCGATCAGGAGAAGATGGGCGTCGCGCTGAATCGGCTGGCGCAGGAA
>JAEUMW010000460.1 GCA_016791345.1 Betaproteobacteria bacterium
CATGACCGGTTACTTCAACCGCCCCGATCTGACCGCCCAGGCGATCCGCGACGGCTGGCTCTTCACCGGTGATCTCGGCTACGTCGACAGCGAGGGCTATCTCTATCTCGTCGATCGCAAGAAGGACATGATCGACAGCGGCGGGGTGAAGGTATATCCGAAGGACATCGAGGAGGTGCTGACACGGCACCCCGCAGTGCGCGAAGTCGCCGTCTTCGGCGTGCCGCACGCGAAGTGGGGCGAGACGCCGGTTGCCGCCGTCATTCTGCGCGAGCGGGGCGCAGCGAACGCAGGGGAACTGCGCGACTGGATCAACGCCCGCGTCGACGCCCGCTACCAGCGCGTGCACACGGTGCAGATCCTGGACGACTTTCCGCGCAATGCAGCAGGCAAGACGCTCAAGCGCGAGATGCGGGATGCCTGGCAGGCCGAGGCCGTGACCGAAGACGGCTCGGCGTAGACGCGACCCGATGCTAGCCGGTCTGGCAGAGCGTCCTGCCTCGGGTGTCCGCGCGCGCCTCGCGGGCGTCTTCCTGTCGAGTCTGCTTGCCGCGTCGGGCGCCAGCGCGCAACCGGACTTCGGCGATATCGCGTCGCCGTCTCCGCCGCCGGCAGCCGCGATCGGCGGCTATGCGCGGGGCTGCCTCGCAGGCGGCGTGCGCTTGCCTGCCGACGGACCTGCCTGGCAGGTCATGCGCCTGTCGCGAAATCGAGCTTATGGGCACCCGGATCTCATCGCCTTCATCCGTGCCCTGTCGGAGTCGGCACGTGCACAGGGCTGGGCCGGGCTTCTCGTCGGCGATCTCGCGCAGCCACGCGGCGGGCCGATGCGCTCCGGGCACGGCAGCCATCAGACCGGTCTCGATGCCGACATCTGGCTCACGCCAGCGCCGCCGCGCACGCTCGCCACCGAGTTGCGCGAAACGCTCTCCGCGACATCGGTGGTGAGCGACGACGGCGCGGGCATCGATCGAGCGCGCTGGACGCCAGAGCACATCGCTTTGCTGAGGACTGCGGCACAGTTCTCGCAGGTTGACCGCATCTTCGTGAATCCGGCGATCAAGCGCGCACTGTGCGGGGAGGTGCAGGGCGATCGTCGCTGGCTGACCAAGATCCGGCCCTGGTGGGGCCATGACGAACACGTGCACGTGCGATTGCGCTGCCCGCGCGGCGACGCACACTGCGTCGACCAGGCTCCGGTGCCGGGGGGCGATGGTTGCGATGCGGATCTCGATTGGTGGTTCAGCGCCGAAGCGCGAGAGGAACTCGCAAAACGTCGCGCCGCCCCGTCGCGCAAGCTCACGCTCGCCGATCTTCCCGCTGCCTGTCGCCCGGTGCTTCTCGCCCCATAGCGCTCTCATGGGGCAGTCGCGCCCCACTGCCCGCGCACCGGGGGACATGCTACGGTGCGGCGTCACTTCGCGGGGAAAGAGAGCGATGTCCCTTCGATTCGCTCGCAGATTGCCGTGCGTGGTCGTGCTGCTCACTGCACTGCCCGTCAGTCGTGCCGCCGACTGGGTGTACGTCGTACAGCCGGGCGACAATCCCTGGACGATCACCCAGCGCTATCTCGACGGCGTTCGCTACTGGCCCGGGCTGCAGGAGTACAACGACATTCGCGACCCGACGCACATCGCACCGGGGACGCGGCTGCGCGTGCCGACGGCATGGCTCAAGCGTCAGCGCGAGCCGGTGCAGGTGAGCGCGGTGAGCGGAGAGGTCTCGTTGCAGCGGCGCCGCGAAGCGCCGCAGGCGCTGCAGGCGGACAGCACGGTGGACATCGGCGATGTGCTGCGCACGGCGCCCGATGGCAGCGTCGAGTTGCGTTTCGCCGACGGCTCGCGTCTGTACCTGCGTGGCGACAGCGAACTGCACATCCAGCGCAGCGAACGCATCCCGCACGGCAACGCGGTCAGAAGCCGGGTGCAACTTCCGCGCGGGCGCACGGAGAGCCGCGTGCTGGAGGACGGCAGCGAACGGCGCTTCGAGATCGACACGCCGGCGGCGGTGACCATCGTCCGCGGCACCCATTTTCGGGTCAATGCGGATGCGGCGCAGTCGTCGAGCGAGGTACTCGAAGGGAGCGTGCGCGTCGCCAACGATGCCGCCCGTATTGTCGTCGGCCCGC
>JAEUMW010000461.1 GCA_016791345.1 Betaproteobacteria bacterium
GTTCCTGTCCGACGATCTGACGACGCAGATGGGCACGTTCGCGCTGCTGCCGCAGGTGGTGAAAGCGGTCAGGACTCCGGTGATCGCCGCCGGCGGCATCGCCGATGCGCAAGGGGTGACGGCGGCGCTCAAGCTGGGGGCCGCCGGCGTCCAGGTCGGCACCGCGTACCTGTTGTGTCCCGAAGCGACCACGAGCCCGCTGCACCGCGCGGCGTTGAAGGGCGAGGCGGTCCGCCATACCGCCCTCACCAACCTCTTCAGCGGTCGCCCGGCGCGCGGCATCGTCAACCGCTTGATGCGCGAGCTGGGACCGATGAGCGCCGCGGCTCCGGACTTCCCCCTGGCCACCAATGCGATTGCACCGCTGCGCGCTGCCGCAGAAGGTCGCGGCAGCACCGACTTCTCGCCGCTGTGGTCGGGCCAGAACGCGAGCGGCTGCCGGGAGATCCCCGCCGCACAGCTGACGCGCGAACTGGCCGCGTGCCTGTAGGCTGCGCGGGAACGAATCCCGCATCGGGCCCGGCGGTTGCGCCGTGCAGCCCGGGTTTACAATGCGCTCACACGAGGGAGTTCATCATGCCGATCTACGAATACGCTTGCAGCAAGTGCGGACACGAATTCGAGAAGCTGGTCCGCAACGGAACCGTTCCCGATTGCCCGAGCTGTCACTCGACCGAGCTCGAGAAGAAACTGTCGGTGTTTTCGGCCCACGGATCGAGCACCGGGGGTGGTCACGTCCACACCCACGCCGGGCCGTGCGGCAGCTGCGGTCACCCCGACGGGCCAGGCGCCTGCGGCCTCAACTGATTTCGCGGCAGCTCTCGCGCAGTCCGCACCTGCCGGCATCGCGCGCCGCGACGCCGGTCACTTCGCGCGCTCTTCCAGCAGCCTCCTGGCGTCTGCCCGCAGCGCGTCGTCGATCGCCTTGCGAAACGCGGTGATGTAGACGATCTGGTTGCGGTGGGTCATCGAGTATTCGGGCAGGACCCCGTCGACCGGCGCCATCGACTGCTGGATCAGCCCGACCACCCGCCACGCGCCGTCGGCCTGCCGTTCCAGCACGGGGCCGCCGGACATGCCGCTCTCGAAGGCGCAGTCCACACCCACCAGTCCGGCCACCGGCCCGTGATCGCGGGCCTTGCAGCCGGTCTCCACGGTGATCCCCGGGCGACCCGCGCGTGATGCGGGGAAGCCGATCGCCATCAGCGTTCCCGCCGGCATCGGACTGTCCTGCTCGGGCCGTGCGTACTTGAGGTATCCGTACTTCCTCCCGAGGCAGGCGTCCAGCCGCAGGATCGCCCAGTCGCCGGCCATGCCTTTGAAGTCCGACTTCGAGAAACGACCGAAAGCGGCTACGGTGGCGCGCGTTCTTGCTGCGAACTTTCCCGGAACCTTTGCGTCCGGCCCCACGAGAAATTCCGCGGACTGGCTCACGCGCGGCAGGCCGATCTCGACTTCTCCCGTGCGCGGGTCGCGGCCTCGCATGAAGGCCACATGGTAGGCGGTGGCGATGTGGCAGCTGCTCACGAGAAAGGCGGTGCCTCCGGCGCCGATGCCCGCGTGGTGCAGCACGCCGACGGAGCGCAACGGCGGCAGCGCTGCTTCGCGCTGCTCGCGGCGATCCTCGACGAAGACGTTGGCGTGTGCCGCAGAAATCAGAAGCAGGAACGCAACTGCCGGCAGCGTGCGAAGGGCC
>JAEUMW010000462.1 GCA_016791345.1 Betaproteobacteria bacterium
GTCGTGCGGTCGAAGACGACGAGATCGCCGTCGCTGTGGCCGCCCAGGGCGAGGAACTCCAGAACATGACCGCCGATGTTCTCGACGCCGGCGGCCTGGATGTGCCGGGGCGCGAGCGGCTCGGTGCCCGCTTCCCAGTCACCGCACATGCGGTACATGTTGTCGGCGAACGCGCCGCCCATGCTCTCGATGCCGCGGATGGTGGCAGGCAAGGCCGAGATACCCACGTCCGCGAAGGCCTGGTTGCCGAGAAAGTGATCGGGATGGAAATGCGTGTTCAGCACTTTCACGACCGGCTGGTTCGTGACCTTGCGGATCGCCGCGCGCAGCTGCTCGCCGTAGCGCCTCGACGGGCCGGTGTCGATCACCACGACTCCGGCGGACGTCACAATGAATGCCGCATTCGCCACGTTGCCGCCGTTCGCCGTGGAGAAGTCCTCGGTGCGCCCGGTCAGGACATAGGTGCCATCGGCGATCTTCTGCGGCGCCAGCCCGTAGTCGAAGGCGGCAGCGAACACGGCGGAGGCGGCGCCCAGCGCCGCAAGAAGAGCGACGAGAGCCCTCATGGCGTCAACCGCGATGCGATCCGGTTGCCGTTGTTGTCCACCCCGCTCAGCACGAGCGCCCCGGACGACTGCACGCGCGCGGGCAGGTCGAAGGTGAAGATCGGATTCTCCGCGACCGGCTCGAAGGTGTTGAGTCGGAAGTACGTGGTCCCGCGCTCGTCCCTGAGCGTAAGTTGCTCGATGTAGAACGCCGGAATGCCCGGCGCGAGACCCGTATCCATCGGGTGCATGACCCGCAGCCTGAGCCGCCGGCCGGCATCGGGCGCGGTCCACACGCGGCCCGTCACCTCGTTCAGCAGCTTCTCCCACCCGCCGGCTGCGCGTGCCGTGCCGGGCGCCGTGCAGCCGCCCCCGGCCGCATCCACCCAGGTGCCGCCGACGTGCCAGACACCGTCTCCCGTGCGCGCCGCCGCGCGCACCGGGCTCGCCTGCTGCAGCTTGAAGCGGAACGCAAGCTGCGGTTTCGCGTGCTCGGGATAGAACTCGAGCACCTTGAGGATCGGATTGAAGTCGGCGAACACCACGATCTCGCGCACCTCGGGCAAGGCCTCGGCATCGACGCGGACCGGGACGCTCATCGAGTCTTCGGCGAACTGCGGCGCCGTGACTTTCACCCTGTCGTCGAAGACCACTGCCTGGTCGCCGAAGAACTGCCTGCGCATGTCTTCCCAGCGCGCCGAAGCGAGGGGATCGCGCCCGTCTTCGGCAAGTGCCGCGTATGCGAGCAGGAGCAGCCCCAACCAACCCCATCTCATTGCGGATTTCCCCCTGTGTCCCGAGTTTGAGCAACCGGCTCGGATCGGCAACATCCGTGCCCCTTCCACCGCTGCTATGATGCCGGCGACAACCTCTTCGCGCCATTTTGCGATGCCGTTACTTTCTGTCCGCACCTCGTGCCTCGACATGGCCTATCTCACCCTCGGCGATGAAGGTGCGCCGCCCATCGTGCTCGTGCACGGATTCCCCGACGACCCCAGCTGTTGGGATCCGATCGCGGAAGCGCTCGCAGCGCGCGGCTTTCGCACCCTCGCGCCGTTCCTGCGCGGCTTCGGTCCGACCCGCTTTCTCGATCCCAATCGCCCGCGCAGCGGCGAGATCGCTGCCCTCGCTCACGACGTGCTCGAGTTCGCCAACGCGCTCAAGCTCGGCTCCTTCGTGCTGGTCGGCCACGACTGGGGCGCGCGCGCGGCGTACGCCGCCACGGCGCTGGCGCCGCACCGGATCAGCGGACTCATCGCGCTGTCCGTGGGCTACGGCGCGCATCCGCCGGGCCACCCACCCCCGTTCGATCAGGCGCGCGCGTACTGGTATCAGTGGTACTTCGGTCACGCCCTGGGGCGCGCGGCACTCGCAGCCAACCGCCGCGCCTTCTGTCGCGACCTGTGGACGACGTGGTCGCCAGGCTGGCCGTTCCCGGAGGAAGACTTCAACAAGGCCGCGCAGTCCTTCGACAATCCGGACTTCGTCGACGTCGCGGTGCATTCCTATCGGCATCGCTGGGGCGGCGTGCCCGGCGACTCGCGCTACGAGCACGCACAGAAGCTGCTCGGGGCGTTGCCGCCGATCACCGCGCCGACGACACTCCTGCACGGCGCGAACGACCACGCCACCCTCGCCTCGTCCACCGAGGGACGCGAGCACCTGTTCCGCGGCAGTTACGTCCGTCGCATCCTGCCCGGCGTCGGTCACTTCATCCCGCGCGAGTCCCCGCACATCGTGCTCGAAGCGATCCTCGAGCGGGTGCATGCGACCGCGCCCTGAGCGTTCGCCCGATGGCCGCCTGCGACTGCCCGGTGGCCAGATGCTCGCGTGGTCGGAGTACGGCGCCCGCCGCGGCGTCGCGGTGCTCTATCACCACGGCTGGCCGGGCTCCCGGCTCGAGGCGGATTTCGCCGACGCGGCAGCGACTGCGTTGAACCTGCGCATCATCGCTCCCGATCGCCCCGGCTACGGCGCCTCGACGCAGTGTCCGTCACGCACTTTCAATGACTGGGCGGCGAACGCCGCGCATCTGCTCGATCACCTCGGCGTCGATCGCTGCGCCGTGGTGGGTGTCTCCGGCGGCGCACCGTTCGCCCTGAGCTGCGCGGCGGCGATGCCCGCCCGGGTCGCCCACGTCTGCGTCGTGAGCGCCATGGGTCCGCTGGCAGGCAGCAACGGCCTGCGCGACTTCGATCCGGTGCGTCGGCTGGCGCTGCGGCTCGCCCGCCGGCGCTCGCGCCTCATGCGCGGGCTGCTCCAGCGCGCGGTCGGACCGCTGCTCGCGCAGCATGCCGAGCGCTTCGTCGCCGCTCTGGCCCGGGGCTGCGCACCTGCCGATCGCGCCACGCTCGCGCAACCGGCGGTGCAGGCGCGGATCGCCGCCTCCTTCCGTGAGGGGCTCGCGGCGAGCGCGGCCGGTGCCGCGCGCGATCTCGAACTCTATGCGGCGCCATGGGACATTCCCCTGGCGGGCATCCAGGCATCCGTGGATCTCTGGCACGGCGACCTGGACGGTATCGTGCCACCCGCGCTCGCACGGCGCCTGGCCGAAGAACTGCCCACGGCCACGGCGCGTTTCATCCCGGGCGAGGGCCATTACTCGCTCCCGCTCGGACATCTAGACACGATTCTCGGCAAGGTTGCCGCGCGCTTGACCGACGGGAACGCCGATGTCGGAGTGCATGCGCACGCGGCCGCGCTCGCGTCATCTCCTCCGCCCTAGCCCGGTATACACGCGACGGCGCTCCTGCTGCCGCTCGCATCTCCCCCCGCTTCCACGCTGCGCCCAAGTGTCGTCGCGGGCCCCACGCCCCGCATGTGGACGCAGGAACGGGTTCTCAAGGAAACGGCGACCTCTGCTCAAGTGTTGTAAACGACTGATACCCGGTCCGAAAGCCCTTGACGCTCACGAATGCGAATTATTATTATTTGCGCCATGGGATCGGAACGTCAGCGCAATACCGAAGACTTTCCTGCGCCGAACAGCAGCGACCTGGACGCACTGCGCCGGGTGTCTTCGGCGGAGTTGCTCGGCCCACGTGGAGAAGTCGTGATCGAGCATCGCGGCCGCGAATACCGACTGCGCATCACGCAGAACGGCAAGCTCATCCTGACTGCCTGAACGCCCGGTCCGATCGGATGGAGGGATGACCCGCGGGTCGCGCGACATCCGGAAAGTACCAACGCCAGCCAGCTTCGGACCTGTCCCGAGCCAGCGAGCCTGCCTCTTCCAGGGGAGCCGCTTTTGGGAATGAACACGCTGGTGGCGATGGTCGCCGCGCTGAGTGCGCTATCGCCGCTCGCCGGCGCTGAGGAGGTCGAATCGGAATCATCGTCTGAGCCACGGATGCGCGAAGTGTCGGTCACCGCAACCCGTACCGAACGTGCCGTGGACGATGTTCCGGCAACGGTCACGGCCATCGATTCCAGGCAGATGGAGCGCGATATCACCGCGGAGGCCAGTCGTGTCGAAACCCTGCTCGCGGCCCTGCTCTATCTCATGACCGCGTATCAGCGCACCGGCTGCAGGCGCATCGCCGCGTGGGTCGCCGCGCACCTCGACTGCGTCGCCGGCCATCCCGCGGCCGATGCCACCATCCGCGAGGTGTGTGCCGGCATGCGCAGTCAGTGGTGGAGCACCGCACACGCACCGGCGCAGGTACCCGCCCGCGTACCGCTGCATGATCGAGGACCAGAACATGGATGCAACGACGTATCACGCCACCACCGGCGTGAGCCTGCGTACCGCCTTGCACGGCCCCGTCCACCGACAGCGACGCGCCGGCGAGCATCGCGAAGAGCACGCGCGGCAGGCGGATCTGTGTCAGCACGGCGGTGGCCTGTGGATCGCTCGCGGATGGATCGACGAGGCCCGCCTGCGCCGTGACCTGCGCCGCGGATTCCGGCGTGAGCGGTTTGTAGCCCTGCACGCCGGTGAGCGCATTGGTGCCGCCAGCCAGCCGGATCATCGCGTCGGCGGCGGTGCCTTCGCCGGAGACGAGCAGCGCGTTGCCGCGACCCGCTGGCAGACCCGGCGCTCATCGGCATCTCCGGCGGCGCCGCCCTCGCCGCCCAGTATGCCGATCGGGTCGTGCTGCTCAAGCAGGGGCGGGTCGTTGCCGACGGTGCCCCCGAGAGCGTGCTTTGGGAGGCACTGGTCTCCTTCGCGTTCTCGGTGCGTGCGCTGGTGATTCCGCACCCGGTAAGCGGCCGACCCCGGGTCGTAGCCACGCCGTGAAGCTCGACCAGATCGCCATGAAACCGAACGCCCGGATCGCCTTCCCGCAAGGACACCGCGATCCCATCGCGCGCGCGAAGGCGCCCCCGACCCGCTGCTCCCGATCCGTCGAACCGGAAGCCGCCCGTAACAGCCACCCAGCCCTCAGCCAGGTCGCCAGCATGTCACTCGAACCCGCCCTGAGGGAGAACAGCATTGAATCAAACGCTCGCCCTGCGGCCCATCGCCGCCGCGTTGAAGGCCTTCGCCGCCCCGTCTCGCCGCTCCCTCCAGCCAGCGCAGACCGATGGCTCCCATCAGGCGTGCGCTTCGCGCGAGCCTGGCGTGCGCACCATGCGGCGCCATACCCTGCTGCCCCTGGGCTTTGCCGCCCTGTCCGGCCTTGCGGGCGTGCCCGACGCGGCCTTTGCGGAGGAGACGCAGAGCCAGTCCTCGCCAGCGCCGGTGGCGCAGTCCGGCGAGCAGACGCTGCCCGAGGTCAAGGTGCGCGATCGCACACAGAGCGACGACTACGTGCCGACCGTGTCGACCATCGGCGGCAAGACGCCGACACCGGTCATGGACATTCCGCAATCGGTCACGATCATCAACCGTGCGGTGATGGACGCGCAGGGTGCGACTTCGCTGCAGGATGCGCTGCGCAACGTTCCCGGTATCACGTTCGGCGGTGCGGAAGGCGGCGTGATCGGCAACAACATCAACCTGCGCGGCTTCACCGCGCGCACCGACCTCTATCTGGATGGCATTCGCGACCGCGGCCAGTACTACCGGGACGTCTTCTCCCTCGATGCCGTGGAGGTGCTGAAGGGGCCCTCGTCGATGCTCTTCGGGCGCGGATCGACCGGCGGCGTGATCAACCAGGTGAGCAAGGTGCCCTCGCTCACGCCGAGCAACTACGCCACCGTGGGGGTCGGCACGCAGCCCATGGTACGCGTGACGGCGGACATCAACCAGCCGATGTCCGAGACTTCCGCATTCCGCGTCGCCCTGATGGGGCAGGACGTCCACTCGTCGCGGGACGTGATGAAGAACGAGAACTACGGCATCGCGCCGTCGGTGCGCTTCGGCATCGGCACGCCGACCGACGTGATCCTGTCGGCGCTGCTGCTGCACAACAACGACATGCCGGATTACGGCCTGCCGCCGGTGAACGGACAGCCGGCCGACGTCAACCGCGGCAACTTCTACGGCCTGACCAACGACCGCACCACGCAGGACGTCGGCGAAGTGCGCGCGCGCGTCGTTCACAAACTCACACCCGAGCTCACGCTCCAGAATCAGACGCAGTACAGCCAGTACAACATCGACGCGCGGGAATCGGGTCCGGGGGCGGTCGGGACGCGTAACTCACGCGGCGTCTTCGTTCCCATTCCAGGCGGCACTGTGACCGGCAACTTCACCACCACGCCGCTCAACCAGCTGTTCGTACAGATCGCCGGCCACGATCGCAGCATCTTCGATCACTCGATCTACAACCAGACCGATCTGATCGCGAATTTCTACACCGGATCGATCGGCCATCAGCTCCTGGCAGGGCTGGAACTCGGCTACGACGACTACGAGAACCAGGCCTACGCGCGGCCGAACCTGCCGGTGGTGTGGTTGCAAAGCCCGCTAGAGCAGGCTGGCAACACGATCACCATCCGCGGCAACTACGCGAACGCGCGCGCGACCACGGTTGCGCCGTACGTGAACGACACGATCACGTTCACACCGAACTGGAAAGTCGTCGCGGGTCTGCGCTGGGATTACTACGATGCGACGTTGAACAATACCATCAACCTGCCACGCCGTACGGACCAGAGCGTGGATTTCCTGAGCGTGCGTGCCGGCCTGATGTACGAACCGAGCTCACTGCAGACCTACTACGTGAGTTACGGCACTTCCTTCAATCCTTCGATCGAGACGCTGACCGTCGTCAATGGCACCCAGAACCTCGATCCCGAGGAGAACCAGTCGATCGAGGCCGGCGGCAAATGGGCGGTGATGGAGGGGAATCTGCTGCTCACTTCTGCCTTGTTCCAGACGAAGAAGAAGAACGCGCGCACCCAGGTATCGACGGGTGTCTACGAGTTGACGGGCGAGGTACGCGTGAACGGCTTCGAGGCGACGGCGGCCGGTCGCATCACGCGCGACTGGCAGGTTCTCGCCGGCTACACGTATCTCGATGCCGAGATCACCGAGGGCTCCACCTTCGAGAACACGAAAGGCAACGTACCGCTCAACACCCCGCGCAACAGCACGTCGCTGTGGACCACCTACAACATCACGCCGGAGTGGCAGGTCGGCGGCGGCATGACCACCATGTCGGGACGCTTCGCCAACAACACCAACACCGTGCGCGTCGGTGACTACGTGCGGGTGGACGCTACCGTCGCCTATCTGCAGCAGCAGTACGAGGTGCGGCTCAACGTGTTCAACCTGTTCAACAAGCTCAGCTTCGATCAACTGATCGCGTCGCAGGGCGGCCGTTCGGTGCCGGGCACGAACACGCAGGCCCTGCTCACGTTCACCTACCGGTTCTGATCAGAGGACAGCCGCTCCATGCTCGTTCGCGTGCCCAAGGTTCTTTCTGCGGAGCAGGTCGCATCGATACGCGGAAGACTCGATGCGGCCGGTGCTGCGTGGGTCGATGGACGCGCCACCGCCGGGCATCAGGGCGCGCAGGTCAAGCGCAATCTGCAGATCGCCGAGAACACGCCGATCGCGCGTGAGCTCGGCGATCCGATCCTCGCTTCGCTGGAGCGCAATCCCCTCTTCATCAGCGCGGCGCTGCCGAGCCACGTCTATCCGCCGCTCTTCAACCGCTACGACGGGGCGGACGGCATGGCCTTCGGCAGCCACGTGGACGGCGCCATCCGGCTGCTGCCAGGCACCGGCATCAAGATCCGCACCGATCTTTCGGCCACGCTCTTTCTGTCGGCGCCGGAGGAGTACGACGGCGGGGAACTGGTGATCGAAGACACCTACGGCGAGCAGTCGGTGAAGCTGCCGGCAGGCGATCTCGTGCTCTACCCCGCCACCAGCCTGCACCGGGTGACACCGGTCACGCGTGGCTCGCGCGTCGCGTCGTTCTTCTGGATCCAGAGCCTCGTGCGCGACGACACGCAGCGCGCGCTCCTGTTCGATCTCGACATGTCGATCGTGAGCCTGTCGCAGGATGCACCGGGCCATGCCGCCCTGGTATGGCTCACCGGCTGTTATCACAACCTGCTGCGCATGTGGGCAGACACCTGAGGCAGCTCATCTACATGGCATCACGCAAACGCATCTCGCAGCGCACGATCTGGTTTCAGATCCACCTCTGGCTCGGCCTGACGCTCGGCATGGTCGGCATCGCCGTCGGCGTCTCCGGCAGCATTCTCGTCATCGACCACGAAATCGACGAATGGCTGCATCCGGCGCGCTACCGGATCAGCGGCTCACAGGTCGCGCTCCCCTTCGCCGAATACGCTGCGCGCGCGGCGCAAGCGCTCGATGGACGCGCAAAACCTACGGGCATCCGACTGCCCGACGGCGAGGAGGGCCCGATCATGGTCTTCGCGCGCCCCCCCGGATCGACCGGTTTCCTGCGCGTGTATCTCGACGCGCCGACCGGCCGCGTGCTGGACGTGACGGAGGGCGTCGACTTCATCGGCTGGATGCACGGCTTTCACGAAAACCTGATGCTGCGCGACTACAACGGCCGCGAGATCGTCGGCTTCGTCGGCGTCGCAATGCTGATCTCTTCGCTTACCGGCATCTATCTCTGGTGGCCGCGGCGGCAGTGGCGCAAGGCGCTCGGCTTTCGCAAAGGGTTCGGCGCCTCGCGCAATCTGCACTACACCTTCGGCTTCTACGGCTCGATCGCGCTCGCGCTGGTCTCCTTCACCGGCTTGTTCCTCTCGTTCACCGACGCCGGGCGCAC
>JAEUMW010000463.1 GCA_016791345.1 Betaproteobacteria bacterium
GCTGGCTCTTTGTACCCTTGCCCGACCGACCGCTATGACGTGGGCTCGGCGCTACGTCTCGACGATTTCCAACCGCCGTTCGACACGTTCGAATCGGTCCGAGAAGCGATCGAGGCGCGTCGATTGCTCGGCCAGGTACACGTGCAGTTGGGCCACATCCGTTTCCAAACGCCCGAGGCGGGCTTTGATCTCGCGTATATCGTCCCGGATGTCCTTCTGTCCATCCAAGACCTTCTGCACCATCTGCATCAGCAACTCGAGGCTCGGACCGGCCATGGGAATCGATTCCAACTGTCAGATGACGGCAATCTTCGCAGCTATGTCTCCGCTCTGGCAAGCACCGCCGTGGCCTCTGCACCATGCATTTCGGATCGGGACGGAATCACAGCGCCACCACCTGCACATCCACCGTCAGGATCGGCCACCGCCCCGCCGGGCCGAAGAAGGTTCCCGCCACGGGCGGCACGGATTCTGGATGACGCGCGACGGCGACCGGGATGTGCCGCTTGCCGGTGACCTCGCCGGTCGTCGAATCGAAGCCCTTCCACCCCGGCCCCGGCAGGTACACCTCGGACCACGCGTGCGTGGACGCATTGCCGGCTTCCGTCGTCGGCGCGTGCACGTAGCCGCTGACGAAGCGGCTCGCCAGCCCGAGTGCGCGACAGGCCTCGACGAAGAGCGCGGCATAGTCGCGACAGGAGCCGGTGCGCGTGTGCAGCGTCCACGCCGGCGACTGCACGCCCTGCTCCTCACGCACCATGTAGGTGAAATATGGACTGGCGATCGCCCGGTTGATGCGGTCGAGCAGCGCAAAGGTCTCGATGCCGTGGCCCTGGCAACCGATGTAGTCGAGCCACGCCAGCACATGGCGCCGGTCGTTCGGCCAGCAGGCCTGCTGATACGCCGCCAGTTCAATACGCTCCTCACCGTCGTACAGGAACGGGTAGCGCAGCGCGTAGTCCTCCACCAGAAAGTCGAGCGGCGCTTCCTCGTAGTGTTCGATGATGACCTCGCTCGCGATGGCGAGCCGCGTCGCGCCCTCGCGGAAAGTCACGAGCGCCACCGAATTGTCGAAGATGTCGCGGTGCCACCGGATGTCGTAGGCCGGGGCAATGTCGAGCCGCGACGATTCGATGCGCACGTCGTGACCCTCGCGCGGGCGCAGGCGCAGCCGGTGCGGACCGAACGTCACCCAGTCGGCATAGCAGTACTCGGTGAGATGGCTGATTCTCAGACGCTGCACGATTCAACCCGAATCATTCGAGCACGACCTGCGCGCGCACCACACCCGCACGCTCGTGACGTGCGCTCAGCTGCACGCTCGTGCCCGCGCGGGCACGCACCACCCATTCGACCTTGGCGCGATCGTCGGTCGCATCGGCGCTCCACCCGCCCCAGCTGCTGGGCACCGTCGGCGTGTACGCCCGCCCTTCGAGCTGCCCCAGTTCCTCGCGCGCGCTGCCGGTTTCGAGCGACGCGCCCGCCGGCAGGTCGATTTCCGCGACGAGGCCCCGCACGCGCCGGTTTTCCAGCGCACGCTTCGTCACGTAACTCGGCAGCCAGCCTGTGTTGTGAACGACGAGCCGCACCCGCCAGGCATCGTCTCCGAGAGGTGCGGCGCTCGCTTCCAGCAATTCCAACTTGGGCGACACCAGCAGATGCCACACGAGCCACTTCGGAAACAGCGCGAGCTCCTTTTCCAGCAGCGCGTGCGGCGGATTGCTCCAGGTGTAGAGCGCGTCCCAGCCGCCGAGCTCGATCTCGCCCAACTGCGGATGACGGAACGGATACCACTCGACGAAGCCGCGGCCGCCGAGGGTCGAGTCATTCCACGCCAGCAGTTTCAGGTCGTCCTCGACCGGATGCTCGCGGTACCACTCGATGAACTTGTAGTCACTGATTCCCGCGGCGCGCTGCGGGCTCCAGATCTCGATGGTCCACGCGAAGACACCCAGGTGGTCGTAGGCCCAGTCGTCGAACGACCCCGTGATCACCTCCTTCGGGTGATAGCGGAAATCGTGGAAGACGGAGATATTGGGGTATCCGGTGATCGCGGTGCCGGCCGCCCCGAGCTTTTCATAGGTGCGAAGATCGTCGGTCGGCAGCGTGTCATCCGCGCGATGCGAGTACGGGCGCAGCAGCACGCCGCTGTACGTATGAAACAGCACGGCGCCGGTGATGTTCGGGTGAGCGGCAAAGAACGCGACGGCCGTTCTCACCTCCGGCTCCGAAGTCGGATACGGTCCGGCGCCGAGTTGCTCGTGCTCCTGTCGCCAGCCTGCGGGGAAATTACGGTTGAGGTCGAGTTGCTGCTTGCGCGGTGCGAGCCTGAGCGTGAACCCGTCCCAGCCCTCGAGCGTTCCCTCCGGCAGCAGGCGAAAGTAGCGACCACCGACCTCAGTGGGATCGCGGCGGACCATCAGGCGCGGGTCGCGGTCGGATATCTTCCACGGTCCGTTCGCATCCGGCACGCGCATCGTGAGCGCGCGGCCGTCGCCGTCGATGTCTTCGCGCTTGAGTCCGCTCACCGCCTCTTCGTCGTAAGGGTAGGGACGCACGCTCGAACGGATGATCCGGGGCGTGTCCGCGAGTGCCCATTCCGCACCGTCCGGATTGAGCCGCGGGCACACGTAGAAGACCCGCGTGTCGAGGCAGCGCGTGACCTCGTCGTCGCGTCCATAGCCGGTGGCGAGATGGTGCAGCAGGTAGAGGCACGCCATCGAACCGGCCACCTCGGTTGCGTGGATGTTGCCGTCCACCCACAGCGCCGGCTTCTCGCCATCGGCGCCGGTGGCGAAGCAGGTCGCGGTCACGAGCCAGATGTCTCGACCTTCGTAGCTCCTGCCGATGCTCTCGACACGCAGGAGGCCCGGATGCTCGGTGGCCAGCGCATGCAGCGCGCGCGTAAGCTCGTCGTAGCGAAGATAAGTGTCGAAGCGCATGGCAGCCTGAAGATGCGGGGACCGACATTATGCCCGGTTCGCAGCCCGACTCGGCG
>JAEUMW010000464.1 GCA_016791345.1 Betaproteobacteria bacterium
AGGAAGGCGACGAGCGAGACGACGGCAACCGACACCGGGCTCGCGAGGATGCCCATCTGGCTCGAGATCGAGCTCGCTGCCATCGGCCGTTCCGGACGAATGTTGTTCTTGATGGCGATGTCGTAGATGATCGGCAGCATGGTGTAGACCACGTGGCCGGTGCCGCACAGCATGGTGAGCGCGCAGGTGGTGAACGGCGCGAGGATCGAGATGAACTTCGGATTGCGCCGCAGCACCCGCTCGGCCAGTTGCAGCAGCACGTCGAGGCCGCCGGAGGCCTGCAGCGTCGCCGAGGCGGCGACCACGGCAACGATCGTCAGCATGACGTCGACCGGCGGCTTGCCGGGCTTCAGGCCGAAGATGTAGACCATCGCGACCAGGCCGATGCCGCCGAGCAGGCCGAGCGCGACACCACCCTTGCGCGCCCCGTAGAACAGGCAGACGAGGACGATTGCGAGCTGAAGTAGAAAATCCATGTGAACGGTTCCCCCTTCTTGTTAGTTGTCCGTTACCCCTTTACCCGCAGCGCGCCCGACGCGATGAAAGACCACCGGGCGTCGCCCACCGCCGGCTATGCGACCGCCACCGGAATCTTGCCGATCTTCGCCCGCCATTCGGCCGGGCCGCTCTTGTGAACGGCGTTACCCGTCGAGTCGACCGCCACCGTCACCGGCATGTCCTTCACCTCGAACTCGTAGATCGCCTCCATGCCGAGGTCCGGAAACGCCAGCACCGTAGCCTTGCGGATCGCCTTCGACACGAGATAGGCCGCGCCGCCCACGGCGATACAGTAGACCGCTTGGTGGCGCTTGATGGATTCGGTTGCCTGCGCGCCGCGCTCGGACTTGCCGACCATGCCGAGCAGACCTGTCTGCGCCAGCATCGGCTCGACGAACTTGTCCATGCGCGACGAGGTGGTCGGACCTGCCGGCCCCACGGCTTCGTCACGCACGGCATCGACCGGGCCGACGTAATAGATAAAGCGGTTCCTGAAGTCGACCGGCAGCTTCTCTCCGCGCGCCATCATCTCGACCAGCCGCTTGTGCGCGGCGTCGCGCCCGGTCAGCAGCCGCCCCGACAGCAGGAGCCGCTCGCCGGATTTCCAGGTGAGCGTTTCTTCACGCTTGATGGTGTCGAGGTTGACGCGGCGGCTCGAGCTGAAGTCGAGGGTGAGCCGCGGCCAGTCCTCCAGACTCGGCGGCTCCAGGTGCGCCGGGCCGCTGCCGTCCAGGTTAAAGTGCGCGTGGCGCGTTGCCGCACAGTTCGGCAAGAGTGCGACCGGCTTCGAGGCCGCGTGCGTCGGGTAGTCGTTCACCTTGACGTCGAGCACCAGCGACAGCCCGCCCAGCCCCTGGGCGCCGATGCCGAGCGCGTTGACCTTCTCGAAGAGTTCCAGGCGCAGCTGCTCGGCGCGATTCGAGGGGCCGCGCGCCTGCAGCTCGTGGATGTTGATCGGGTCCATCATGCCCCACTTCGCGACCAGCATCGCCTTCTCCGGCGAGCCGCCGATGCCGAGCGAGAGGATCCCCGGCGGACACCAGTCGGCACCCATCGTCGGCACCATGGAAAGCACCCAGTCGACGATGTTGTCGTTGGGCAGCATCATTGCAAACTTCGACTTGTTCTCCGAGCCGCCGCCCTTGGCCGCGACGATCACTTCCACGGCATTGCCGGGCACCAGTTCCACGTGCACCACCGCCGGCGTGTTGTCGCCGGTGTTCTTGCGCGCGCCGTCCGGGTCGGACAGCATCGAGGCGCGCAGCTTGTTCTCCGGATAGGTGTAGGCACGCCGCACCCCCTCGTCGACCATCTGCTGCAGGCTGAGTTGGGCGTCCCAGCGCACGTCCATGCCGACGCGCACGAAGGCGATCGCGATTCCCGTGTCCTGACAGATCGGCCGGTGACCCTCCGCGGCCATGCGCGAGTTGATCAGGATCTGCGCCATCGCGTCCTTCGCGGCCGGCGACTGCTCCGCTTGGTACGCCTCGTACAGACCCTTGATGTAGTCGACCGGATGGTAATAACTGATGAACTGGTAGGCGTCTGCGACGCTCTGGATGAAGTCTTCCTGGTGAATCGTGGTCATGTTGACCTCCCCTGTAGCGCGGCGGCAGGAGCCCGCCGCCGTGTCGAATGATTCGTGGATGTGACGGAAGGATCGGGACGGTTCATTGTGTGGGCAGGCGGTCGCATTCCGCTGCGCTCACGTTAGTATGCACGCGCCACCGCGACGCGTCGCGCATTCCCTTCATCTTCCCCCGCCCTCGCCGCATGCAGCGGTCGCGAGCGCGCCCGCCCCGACCCTCATCCGGCGGCATATCGTTTGCGGCCGTGTCGGCTCGCGGCGAGGCAAGGGCGCTGCTGTCGAGAACTTCGCGGTGCCGGCCCTCGTCACAGGGTGTGCGTGCACCGGATGAGTCGCGAAGACGTACCGAGCGGCCCTCCGTTGTCGGCTCCGGCTCGCCCCCACGCCCATAGCATCCGGATGCGTTGGAACCGACCCACGGCTTTTGCGATAATCCCGACCATACTGCTACAGTAAACCGGCAACCCACCCTGTGCGCTGCACAGCATCCGGCCCTACACGTTCTCATGATCACGACCGACACGAGCAGCACCGGACTTCAGCTTTCGGGCACGGGCACGGACAAGGTGACGCCCGTGTCGCGACACGTCCGGGATGCGCTCGGCAGGCCGCTGCGCGATCTGCGCATCTCGGTCACCGATCGCTGCAATTTCCGCTGCGTCTACTGCATGCCGAAGGAAATCTTCGGCCTCGATCACCCGTTCCTGGAGCGCCGCGAGATCCTGACGTTCGAGGAAATCGTGCGCGTTGTGCGCATATTCAAGTCGCTGGGCGTTACGAAGATCCGGCTCACCGGTGGCGAGCCGCTGCTGCGGCGCGACATCGAGCGCCTGATCGGGATGCTGGCGGAGATCGGCGGCCTGGACCTCACGCTCACCACCAACGGCTCGCTCTTGCGGAGGAAGGCCACCGCGCTGAAGGCGACGGGGCTCGGGCGGGTGACGGTGAGCCTGGACTCGCTCGACGATGCCGTCTTCCGCGCCATGAACGACGTCGACTACCCGGTCGCGCGGGTGCTCGAAGGCATCGATGCCGCTGCCGCGGCCGGGCTTGCGCCGATCAAGGTGAACATGGTGGTCAAGCGCGGCGTCAACGAAGACAGCATTCTGCCGATGGCGCGCTTCTTCAAGGCTTCGGGGCATGTGCTGCGCTTCATCGAGTACATGGATGTCGGCCACAGCAATGGCTGGCGCATGGACGACGTGGTGCCCGCCGCCGAGATCATCGCGCGCCTGCGGCGCGAGATGCCGCTGGCGCCGGTCGATCCCAACTATCGCGGTGAAGTCGCAGAGCGTTATGTCTATCTCGATGGCGGCGGCGAGATCGGCGTGGTCGCCTCGGTGACGCGCGCCTTCTGTCGCGACTGCCACCGGGTACGCCTGTCCACCGAGGGCATGCTCTACACCTGTCTCTTCGCCACCCACGGGCACGATCTGCGCGCGCTGCTTCGCGCCGGCACGGCGGACGCCGAGATCCTGCGCACCCTGGTCGATCTGTGGTCGGCGCGCGCCGATCGCTATTCGGAGATACGCAGCGAAGCAACGGCCACGCTGCGCAAGATCGAGATGTCGTACATCGGCGGCTAGCGCGCCGCATCGCGATTCCCCAGAGCGCCGCCGCTCCGATGCCATCCGACTATCGCCCGCAGCTCACGCAGGCGGCCCGGCCTTCCACGTTCAACGTCGATGCGACCGACGAGCACGGATGCGTCGTGCCGACGGCGATCGCCGGCGAGCATCCGCTCACGCTGTACGTCGACCGCCGCGAGATCGTGACGCTGATGACGCTCGGCCAGGCGCCCGAGGCGCTCGCCATCGGCTATCTGCGCAATCAGCGGCTGGTCGAGCGCATCGAAGAGATCGTCACCGTCCAGGTCGACTGGGAGGTGAACGCCGTCGCCGTCACCACGCGGCATGGCCTCGCGGATCTCGACGAGCGCATGGCAAAACGCACGGTGACCACCGGTTGCGGGCAGGGGACGGTGTTCGGCGAGCTGATGGACGAGATCGAGAACGTCCGCCTGCCGGAGGACGTGATCCTCGACGAGGCCACCTACTTCGCCCTGCTCGACAACGTGCGCCGCCGCGAGACCGTATACAAGCAGGCGGGCGCGGTGCACGGCTGCGCGCTCGCCGCCGGCGCGGAAATTCTGATGTTCGTCGAGGACGTGGGCCGCCACAACGCAGTCGACGCCATCGCCGGCCAGATGTGGCTCGACCGCATCGCGGGCGGCGACAAGATTTTCTACACCACCGGACGCCTCACGTCCGAGATGGTCATCAAGACCGCGCAGATGGGCATCCCCGTGCTTGTGTCGCGCTCGGGACTCACCCAGATGGGATACGAGGTGGCAAGGCAGGTCGGGCTCACCATGATCGGTCGCGCCACCGGCCGCCACTACCTGCTTTTCACCGGGCAGCAGCGTTTCCGGCGCAGCTGCGCAGTGCCGGCATGAACAGCGCGGGCGGCGTCAGCGGGCTGATCCTGGCTGGCGGTCTGGGGCGGCGCATGGGCGGTGTCGACAAGGGCCTGCAGCGGCTGCGCGGGAAACCGATGGCGCAGTGGGTGATGGAGCGATTGCACCCGCAGGTCGATGAGATCCTGGTGAACGCCAATCAGAACGTTACAGCGTACGCTGCGCTGGGCTGTCCGGTCGTCAGCGACGCGGTCACCGGCTTCGCCGGGCCGCTGGCCGGACTGCAGGCCGGCCTCGCGCACGCCCGCCACGAGTTCGTCGTGACTGCCCCGTGCGATTCACCGTTCCTGCCGCACGATCTCGTCTCGCGCCTGCGCGCTGCGCTCGAAGGTGCAACCGCCGATCTTGCGGTCGCGAAGACCGGGACACAGCCGCATCCGGTCTTCTGCCTGTGTCGGCGCGGGCTACTCCCCCATCTCACCGCCTACCTCGCGGCTGGCGGCCGCAAGATCGACGCGTGGTATGCGACGCTGCGCGTCGCCGAGGCGGCCTTCGACGACGAGGCGGCGGCCTTCGCCAACATCAACACACCCGAGGAACTGGCTGCGCTCGAGGCGGCGCCGCCGACGTGAGCTGAAAAAGTCGCGGCGACGAACCGCTTACAGCGCAGCGGCGGCGTTGAGCGCCCCGAACATGCCGACGTCGTCGTTGGTGACGAGGTGCACCGGCATCTCCGCCATCAACCCGGTGAAGCGTCCCTTGGCGGTGACGCCGTGCAGGAACGCGCCTTCGCGCAGCTTCGAGACGATGCGTGGCGCGATCCCGCCGGCGATGTAGATGCCACCGCGGGGCAGCACGGCGAGCGCGATGTTCCCCGTAAAACGACCGTACGCCGAGACGAAGATGTCGAGCGTGCGCACCGCCCACGGGTCGCTGCCGTCAAGCGCCGCGTGAGTGATCTCGGCCGCCGTGAGACTGCCCGGCGCATGGCCTTCGTGGCTGTGGACGAAGGCGTAGGTTGCCTCCAGGCCGAGCCCCGACACGACCCGCTCCCACGACGCGTGACCATGGACGTCGACCAGGTGGCGCATGAGCGCGATCTCGAGTTCGCCCTCCGGCGCGAAGTCGCCGTGGCCGCCCTCCGAGGGCAGGGCAATGGCACTCGCCGGCGTCGGCACGAGGATCGAGACGCCGAGGCCCGTGCCCGCTCCGACCAGCAGTCGCGGCGCATTCGGGTGCGGCACGCCGGGCTGCAGCGTGACCAGATCCTCGGGCGCTAAGCTGTCGACACCACGGCCGACCGCCTCGAAATCGTTGATCAGTGCGAGCGGCAGATTGCCGAGCGCGGTTGCGAGCGTGCTCGCGTTCACATCCCACGACACGTTGGTGAGCCGCGTGCGGCCTTCGATCACCGGGCCGGCGACCGCGACGCCCGCGGCCAGCGGCGCGGGGCCGCTCCAGGTGCCGAGAAACTCGTGGAACATCGCCTCCGCCGACGGATAGTGCTGGCTCGGGTAGCGCCCGCGCGCGCGGATCTGCCAGCGTCCATCGATCCGCTCCGCGACCGCGACGCGGCTGTTGGTGCCGCCGATGTCGGCAGCGAGGTAAAGAGCATTCATGTGCAGGTCCGCGTGATGTGTGCGTCGTCGGCGCGCCGGCTACGACTCGCGCGCCGCCTCCTCCGCCGCGCCCTCGGGCTCCTGTATCGTGAGCACGGCCTCGCCGTCTCCCGCGATCGATTCCGGCTTGGCGATGAAAAAGCCCTGCGCGAAATCCACGCCCAGCGCCGTGAGCTTGCCGAGCGTGATCTCGTCCTCGACGAATTCGGCAACCGTGCGCATGCCGAGGATGTGGGCGATGCGATTGATCGCCTCGACGATCGCGTAGTCCATCTGATCCACCGCCATGTCCTTGACGAAGGTGCCGTCGATCTTCAGATAGTTCACCGGCAGATACTTGAGATAGGCGAAGGATGACATCCCGATGCCGAAGTCGTCGAGGGCGAATGTGCAACCCAGCGCCTTGAGTTCGTGCATGAGCTCCGCCGCCTTGTTGAGGTTGGCGATGGCAGTGGTCTCCGTCACCTCGAAGCAGAGCAGCCCGCGCGGCAGCGCATGTTCGGCGAGCAGCGCGCGCAGAAAGCCGGAGAAGCTGTTGTCGTTCATGCTCGCCCCGGACAGGTTGACGGCGTAGAACCCGCCCGCGTCGACGCTCTCGAAGTCGTTCGCGATGCGCCCGGCGGCAACCTCGCCCGCGAGGAACTTGACAAGCGTCGCGATCACCCAGCGATCCACCGACGTGAGCAGGTTGTAGCGCTCGGCCGCCGGCATGAATGCCATCGGCGGCAGCACGTTGCCGTTGGCGTCGAGCATGCGGACCAGCACCTCATAGTGCGGCTCCTCCGCCGGGCGCTCCCCGAGCGGAACGATCGCCTGCCGGAAGAGACGGAAGTTGCCGAGTTCGAAGGCCTGATTGATCTGCGAGATCATCTGCAGCTCGCCGGTGCGCTGGCTGAAACGGCGATCCTGCGGACGGTGCACCTGCACGCGGTCGCGCCCCTTGTTCTTCGCCTCGTAGCACGAGGCATCGGCCGCCGCCAGCACGCGCGCGGTGGTGCCGCTGCGCGCATCGAGCGGCACCAGTCCGATGCTCACGCCGACGCTGAAGCTCTTGCCAGACCACACGAAGCGGAAGTCGCGCACCGTGTCGCGAATGCCGTTGGCAATGCGCACCGCCTGCTCCAGCGGGCACGATTCGAGCAGCGCGCCGAACTCGTCGCCGCCGAGTCGCGCCAGTGTGTCGCTCGCACGCATGCGCGACTGCATCACCTTGGTGAGCTGCCGCAAAAACTCGTCGCCCGCGGCATGCCCGCAGGTGTCGTTCACCGTCTTGAAGTTGTCGAGATCGAGATAGAGCAGCGCGTGATGCACCTGCTCGCCCTTTGCGCTTTCCAGGAGCTTGCCGAGCCTGCGCTCGAACTCGAGCCGGTTGGCGAGACCGGTGAGCACGTCGTGCGTGGCCTGCCACGACAGCTGCTGCTCCATCTCGCGCAGCTGACTCACGTCGTGGAAGACCACGATCATGCCGACCACCTCGCCGCGGCTGTCGCGGATCGGCGAGCACGAATCGCGCACCGCGAACTCGTTGCCGGCGCGATGCTGCAGCAGAATCGGCCGGCCGTCGACCTCTGCCCGCGCCGAGACATCCCCCACGCGGTAGACGATCTGACAGCGCGACTCGTCATCGACGACGCGGTAGACGCGGGCGAGCGGCTTCCCCCGCGCCTCCTCGATGCGCCAGCCGGTGAGATCCTCCGCCACCGGGTTCATGTAATCGACCAGCCCATCGCCGTCGGTGGTCACCACGCCATCGCCGATCGAATGCAGCGTCACCTCGGCGCGCTCTTTCTCGCGGTAGAGAGCGGCCTCGGTGCGCGTGATCTTGCGGCTGACGACGTAGGCGATAAGGCCGCCGAAGAGGAGCACGCCGGCGCCATTCGCGGCCATGAAGATGAGCGCCGCCCGCGCTTCCCGGTTGGCATTCGCCACGCCGTCGGCGGTGGCCGTGCGCTTCGCGTCCATGAGCACCGTGAGACGCTCCTGCAACTCCTGCTGCAGCGGCAGAACGGCCCCGCGCATGGGCTTCGCGTCGCCGTCGCGCAGCGCGTCGAGACTCTTCACGAGCGCGACGTGCACGCGCTCCGCACCCGCGATGACGGCGTCGAATGCGATGCGCTCGTTTTCCGTCATCTCGCTCGCGGCGAGCTTGCGGGTGACGTCGCCCCATTCGAGACCGAGCAGCTGCAGGCGTCGGTCCGCCCAGTTGGTGCGCGCCTGCCCTCCTTCGGCCGCGAGCGCGTAGACCACCTCGGTGCGCTGCCGCGAAACGTTGAGCAGCGAGGCGATGAGTTCGGTTTTCACCTGCTGCGCGTCGAGACTGCGATTGACGGCCTGAACGCGCATGAGTCCGCCGACGGTGGCACCCAGCATGAGCGAGAGCAGCAGACCGAAGCCCACCGTCAGCGCAAGCCGCGACTGGATGAAGGGGAGGCGACCGAGCAGCGGCATCAGTGTCGTCGCTGCCCGGACGTGTGCAGACGTTCGCGCCGCGCCTCCGGGTCCTGCCGGTAGAAGCGGGTGAGCTGGCGGTAGACTTCCGGATACTCCCATTGCAGCAGCGCCGGCAGTTCGAAGAAGACTTCCGTCATCACGGCAAAGAACTCCCCGGGGTGCTCCGATGCATAGGGATAGATGCGCGTGTCCACGCCGCGGTCGACCCGTTCGCAGAAGTCCGCATAGGCCGACTCGAAGGTTGCGCTCCAGGCATCCCGATCCATGTCCCGATGCAGCGGCGGATAGCCGTTGGCATCACCGTTCAGCATGTCGAGCTTGTGCGCGAACTCGTGCAGAACGACGTTCACGCCGTCGGCCTGCGGGTTGGGCGCGGCGTCCGCCCACGAGAGAATCACCGGGCCACCCAGCCACGCCTCGCCAGCAAGCGGTTCGCGGTGCGCATGCACGACGCCGGCTTCATCCACGTACTCGCGCGGCACCAGAAACTCGTCCGGGTAGACGACGACCTCCGACCAGCCGCGGAAATAATCGAAGTCGAGCCCGAGAATCAGCAGGCAGGCCTGCGCCGCGATGCCGTAGCGCATGCGCTCGTCCAGTTCGAGCCCCCCCGCGCCGTGGACCTGCTTCGCGTCCAGAAAGAGCGTCGTCCAGCGTTCGAGCTGCGCACACTCATCGGCATCGAGCGCACGCAGAACCGGAACGGACTCGATGACGGCGGCAAACAGCCCAGCGTCCAGCGGACTGCCTTCCAGCACCCGCTGCCGGCGCCATTCGCGCAAGCTCCAGCGCATCGCGCGCTCCTCAGGCGCCGCCGGCTGCGCTGCGCTCCCGCTCGTCTGGCGCGAGCTCGAGGGCGGGCACGTGACCATCGGCAAGTTCGACGCTCTCGATCTGCGCAAAGCGCTGGCTGATCTTCTGGCTCGTCACCTGCACGTTTTTCGCGTCCTCGTGCGCCTGGCGGATGTGATCCGCCAGCTTGCGCATGCGCTCGTCGAAGCGGCCGAACTCGCGCCCGAGCTTGCCGAGCTCGTCCTTGATGATGTGTACCTGGCGCCGTGTCTCGACGTCCTTGATGACCGCCCGCGCCGTATTCAGCACCGCCATCAGCGTCGTCGGCGACACGATCCAGACGCGCTGCCGCTGCGCGTACTCGACCAGATCGGCGTGATAGGCATGGATCTCGGCGAAGACCGCCTCGGCCGGCACGAACATGACGGCACCATCCGAGGTCACGTCGGGGATCACGTACTTCCTGCCGATGTCGTCCACGTGACGCTTCACATCGGTCTTGAAAAGCCGCTGCGCCTGCGCCCGTTCGAGCTCGGAGGCGTCGTCCGCGAGCATGCGGTGATAGTTCTCCAGCGGAAACTTCGAATCGACGGCGACGAGCCCCGTGGGCTCGGGTAATTTGAGCACGCAGTCGGCGCGGGTGCCATTGGGCAGCGTGTATTGCATGGCGAATGCCTGCGGCGGCAGCACGTTGCGAACCAGCGCTTCGAGCTGCACTTCGCCGAACGCGCCGCGCGAGCGCTTGTCGCCGAGCAGTTCCTGCAGCGTGACGACGTTCGTGGTGAGACCGTCGATCTTCTTCTGCGCCTCGTCGATGGTGGCGAGACGCTCCATCACGCGCGCAAAGGTATCGTTGGTGTTCTTGAAGCCTTCGTCGAGGCGCTCGGCAACCCGTCCCGAGATCTGGTCGAGCCGCGTGTCGACACCGCGCGCCAGGACGGCAACGCTCTCGGAAAGCTGCTGGGACGTGCGGTGGAGAGCGGACTGAATGGCTTCCTGGTCGGCGCGCGCCTGCGCGGCCAGCGCAGCCTTGAGCCCATCGGCGAGAGCAGCGAGCGCACCTTGCAGCGATTCACGCTGCCGCGCCAGCTCGCCATGCTGGGACAACTGCAGGGATTGCAGCGACTCGCGGGTTTCACCGAGTTCGCGCGCGACCTCGATGCGGACGCGCTCGGAGGCATCTGCGAGGCCACGTCCGATGCGCTCGGACTGGTCCGCCAGACCCGTGTGCAACCCGGAGAGGAGTTCGCGATGCTTGACCTCGGCGATTTCCTGCAGATGGCTGCGCGTGTCCCGCAGGCCGCGCAGCAGCCAGACGAGCGCGACGATCCCGGCCAGCAGGACCGCGAGGCCGACGGCGGCGGCGGCCGCGAGAAAGGTCTCTACAGGAACCTCTGGCATCGCGAGAGTATAGCGCAGCGCCCCGCGGACGGGCTTTCCCGCCTGGCGGTGCGCGACGTCCACGCGGCGCGACGGGGAAGCGTCAGCCGAGTGTGCGCAGGGTGGTGAGTGGCGGCTGGTCGAGGGTGCCGCGCGTTCCCAGCCAGCCGGCGACCGCAACGCCGACCGCGCCGCACACCACGCCGCTCACCCACACCCACGGATTCAGGGTAAACGGAATGTGCAGAACATTCGCCGATATGCCGTAGCTCAGCGCCGTGGCCCAGGCCGCGGCCAGGAGCCCGGCAAGCGCACCGGTCAGCGCGAACTCCGCCACCTGCGCCGCCAACAGCTGACGACGGCCGGCACCCAGGGTGCGCAGAATTGCCGCGTCGTGCATTCGCTCGTCACGCGACGCGCTGATCGCCGCGTACAGAACCGCAAGGCCGGCCGCGAGCGTGAACAGGAACAGGAATTCCACCGCCCGCGCGAGCTGGTCCATCATCTTGCGCACGCGCTCCATGATCGACGCGACGTCGATCACGAGAACATTCGGGAAGCTTCGCACCAGACCGTTCATGAAGTCGGCCCGTTCCGGCGGCAGGAAGAAACTGCTCACGAACGTGACCGGCAGACCATCGAGCAGGCCCGGCGGCGCGACGACGAAGAAGTTCACGCGGAACGAATCCCACTCGACCTTCCGCAGGCTCGTCACGCGCGCCTTGATCTCGGTGCCGGCGACGTCGTAGCTCAGCACGTCGCCGAGCTTGACGCCCAGTGTGTCCGCGATCCCCGTCTCGACCGAAACCTGTTCGAGGTCACGCACATCCTCACGCCACCACTGCCCGGCGACAATGACGTTGTCGTCCTTCGGGTGCTGCGCCCACGACAGGTTGAACTCGCGGTCGACGAGGCGGCGTGCGCGCTCGTCCGGAAAGTCGGCTGGCCCGATCGCTCTGCCGTTGATGGCGACGAGCCGCCCGCGCACCATCGGGTACACGGCGGGCGCAGGCAATCCGGCTGCGCGGAAGAAATCAACCAGCGCTTCCTGCTGGTCGGGCTGGATGTTCACCAGAAAGCGGTTCGGCGCATCGGGCGGCAGCGTGGTGCGCCAGTTGTCGAGCAGGTCGCCGCGCGTGAGCGTGAGGAGCAGCAGCGCCATGATGCCGAGCCCGAGGGCGGAGACCTGCGTCAGGGTGGACAGACGCCGCCGTTCCAGGTTGGCGAGACCGAAGCGCCAGGCGAAGCCGGCATCCCGGGCGCCGCGCATGAGCAGCCGCAGCAGCAGCCAGGAGCTCGCTGCGGCGAGCAGGATCACCCCCGCCATACCACCCACCACGTAGACGCCCAGGCGCGGCTCCTCGGCCTGCCACAACAGGAGTGCCGCGATCATCGCGACGCCGACGGCATACCCGGCAGCGCCCCAGCCGGTCGGCATGCCGAGGTCCCGGCGCAGTACACGCAGCGTCGGCACGCGGCCGAGCGCGATCACCGGCGGCAGACCGAATCCGGCCAGCAGCACGAAGCCGGTGACGAAGCCCTGGAGCGCTGGCAGGGGTCCGGGCAGCGGCAGCTCGACGCCGATGAGGCTGGCCAGCAGGTGGCCGAGCAGCGCCTGACCGGCGAAGCCGACAGCGCAGCCGACCACGCTCGCGGCGGCACCGAGCATGACGAACAGCAAGGCATGCATGCGCAGGATCGTGCCCTGGCTTGCGCCCAGACAGCGCATCATGGCGCAGGCGTCGAGATGTCGCTGCAGGTAACGCCGTGCCCCCAGCGCCACCGCCACCGCGGCTAGCACCACGCTCGAAAGCGCCGACAGTCCGAGGAAGCGCTGCGCCTTCTCCAGCGCCGACTTGATCTCGGGGCGGGCGTCGCGCACGTCCTCCAGGCGCTGCCCGGCACCGATGCTGCTCCTGGCGAAATCGCGAAACGCCGCGATCGCCCCTGCGTCTCCCGCCACGAGAAGGCGGTAGCTGACGCGGCTGCCCGGCTGAATGAGCCCGGTAGCGGGCAGGTCGCCTGCATTCATGATGAGCCGCGGTCCGAGGCTCAGGAAGCCGACGGCGGCCTCCGGTTCCTGCACGATCACGCCCGCGATGCGAAACCGCCGCTCGCCGAGTGCCACTTCGTCGCCCTTGCCTACCCCCAGCCGCGCCAGCAGGCGATCGTCGACCCACACCGTACCGGCTGCCGGCGGCTCCCGCGTGTCGACACCGGGGTCGAGTGCGGTGGCGCCGATGCGAAGCTCGCCGCGCAGCGGGTAACCCGCCCCCACCGCCTTGATCTCGGCCAGCAGATTGGCGTCGCCGGCTAGCACCATGCTCGGAAACTTGAGCAATTCGACGCGTTCGAGACCGGTCTGCCGCGCGTGCTCGGTCAAGCCCGGCGCCAGCGGGCGATCGGACACCACGACGAGATCGGCGCCGAGCAGGTTGTTCGCCTGATTGCCGAGCGCGGCCTTCATGCGGTCGGCAAAAAAGGCAACCGTCGTGACGCTCGCCACGGCGATGACGAGCACCCCCGCCAGGAGGCGCAGTTCCCCCGCGCGCCAGTCGCGCGCCAGCATCCGCGCAGCGAGTAGGAGCGTCCGCATCAGACCATCTCGTCCGCGGTCAGGCGCCCGGCCGCGATGCGCAGGCGGCGCCGGCAGCGCGAGGCCAGCGCTTCATCGTGCGTCACCAGCACGAGTGTCGTGCGGCTCTCGCGGTTCAACGCGAACATGAGGTCGATGATCTCCTGTCCCGTGGATGCGTCGAGGTTGCCGGTGGGCTCGTCCGCGAGCAGCACCCGCGGATTGGCGGCAAAGGCGCGGGCGATCGCCACCCGCTGCTGCTCGCCGCCTGAGAGCTGACGTGGACGGTGCGCGAGGCGCTCGGCCAGACCGACGCGGGCGAGCAAGGCGGTCGCGGCTGCGCGCGCGCCCGGGTTGCCTGACAGTTCGAGCGGCAGCATGACGTTCTCCAGCGCGGTAAGTGCCGGCAGGAGCTGGAACGACTGGAACACGAAGCCGACCATGCGCGCGCGCAGCGCCGCCCGGCCGTCCTCGTCGAGCGCGAACAGATCGGTACCGTCGAGTTCTACCCGCCCGCGCGTCGGGGTATCGAGCCCCGCCAGCAATCCGAGAAGGGTGGTCTTGCCGGAGCCCGAAGCTCCGAGGATGGCAACCGCTTCACCCTCTTGCACGTCGAAGGTCACGTCATCGAGAATCGTGAGCCGGCCGGAGGCCGTCTCGACTTCCTTGGTAAGGGCGGAAACGCTCAAGATCGGTCCGCGGGGTTGGCCTGACATGTTCAAGAAATGTTTGCTCTTTGTGCTCGGTTGGCTGGCACTGGCTGCGCACGCGCAACCGGTGCTTCTCGTCTACGGCGACAGTCTGTCGGCGGGATACGGCCTGCCCCAGAATCAGGGTTGGGTGGCCCTGCTGGCGGACCGCCTGCGGCAGGAGAAGTTCGATTACCGGGTGGTGAACGCGAGCCTGAGCGGCGAAACCACCGTGGGTGGCGCGAAGCGGATGGAGGCCGTGCTGGCCCAGCATCGACCGGCGATCGTCGTCATCGAACTGGGTGGCAACGACGGCTTGCGCGGGCTGTCACTCGCCGCCACACGACAGAATCTGGAGGCGATGATACGCGCCGCGAAGGCAGCGGGAGCGAAACCCGTCGTCGTCGGCATGCAGCTGCCACCGAATTATGGCGCCGCCTACACCGGGAAGTTCCAGGCGCTGTTCGAGGACGTCGCCCGCCAGGAGAAAGCCGCACTGGTGCCCTTCATGCTCGCCGGATTCGGCGAGAGACGCGAACTCTTCCAGGCCGATGGCATACATCCCGCGGCCGCCGCACAGCCGCTCATGCTCGACAACGTCTGGCCGGTGCTGCGACCGCTGCTGGGCCGCCCGTCGTGACGGCCCGCGGATCAGCGATCGCGCTCGGCGTCGCGCGGTAGAGAGAGGGTGACGCTCCTGCGGCGCAGGCGGCCGAACTCGCCCTGCGCCACCACGTCCTTCAGGAACGCAATGTTGCGCTCGATGCGGTCGCGATAGGGATTGGTGCCGTCGAAGTGCGTGGCGATGATCTCGTGCAGACCGCCGAACAGGCCGTCCAGACGCTTCTTCGCCACGTTCTCGTAGAAGCCGGGGGTCTTGGCGAGCAGGTCGGTCGCCGAACTGTAGTTCACCTCGACCGACCCGTCCGCGTTCTCGTGCCGCGCGATGCCGGCCAGCACGAACTCCTCGTAGAGGTAGTCGCGGCACTTCTCGAGATAGATGCGGTCCGCCATCTGGCCGATGAGGTCCGCGCTCCCCAGCATGCAGCCGAGACGCCGGTCGAGCGGGTCGGGTAGTTCCAGCTGGTCGATCGGGATCTCGTAGCCGGTGAAGTGGACCAGCCGCGTCGCCCGCACGATGTGCTGGCCGAGCCCGACCTCGGGCAGGTAGCGCGCAAGGAAGCGCGCGCTGCGGGACACGTGCACGCGCGTGTACGCGGCGCCGCTCGTGCATTCGCGGTCGTCGCGTTCAAGGATGTAGCCCGAATCGTGGAAAAGCGCAGTGATGACGCCGATCAGCGCACGCTCCGCGCCCAGGGTGTCGGCCGCACTAGAAACGCGGTCGTGTCCCTCGAGCAGGCGCGCCATGGCGAGCGTGATGTCGAGGGTGTGACGCAGGTCGTGGTACTTGGTGTCGCAGGCCTGGAAGCTCGGCATCTCGCCGCGGAAGAGCCGGCCGACGTCCGCGAACACCTGGTCGAGTATGGCGAAATCGTATCCGGGGTAGCGTCGGTCGAGGATTTCCCGGACCGCGTGGCGCACCGCCGGCACGTCCTCGAGGTTGACGGTATCCATGACATCCTGCGGATGGGGGCTCGAATCCATGGCGGGGGGTTCCAGCGGGCGGGAAGCAGCGTCGTGAGAGGCGGCCAGCAAGGGGTGCGCCACGTGGCGACGGTCGACTCCGCCTCAGGGACCAGCGGATGCGTCCGGTGGTCGCCCGCCAGCCTGTAGAATCGCGGCCTGTCGCGCCGCGGGCGCGGTTCGGAGAGGGCTCATCGCTTGCGCAGTGAGGTGGAAGTACCGGTCACGCGGATCGTCGAGTTCGACGCGCTGATCGACGTACGCTCGCCGGCGGAGTTCGCCGCGGATCGCATCCCCGGCGCCCGTAATCTCCCCGTGCTCGACGACGAAGAACGGGCGCGTGTCGGCACGCTCTACGTGCAGGTCTCTCCCTTCGAGGCGCGCCGGCTGGGCGCCGTGCTCACGGCTCGCAACATCGCCGCGCACATCGAGCGCGAGCTATCCGATCAACCGAAGAACTGGAAACCGCTGGTCTACTGCTGGCGCGGCGGTGAGCGCAGCGAGAGCATGGCCCACGTGCTGCGCCACGTCGGCTGGCCGGCGGCGCGCTTGATCGGCGGCTACCGCGCTTATCGCCGTGCGGTGCGCGACGATCTCGACCGTCTGCCGCAGGCGTTCGCGTTCCGGGTGGTCTGCGGGCGCACCGGCAGCGGCAAGAGTTGCCTGCTGCGGGCGCTGGCGGAGGCCGGCGCGCAGGTGCTCGACCTGGAGGCGCTGGCGCGGCACCGGGGCTCGGTCCTCGGCACTCTGCCGGACGATCCGCAACCCACGCAGAAGTGGTTCGAAAGTCTGCTGCGGGAGCGCCTCGCCGCGTTCGACTCCGCGCGGCCGGTGTTCGTGGAGGCGGAAAGCCGCCGCATCGGCCGGCTGACGGTGCCGGATGCGCTCATCGCCGCGGTCCGCCAGGGCGAATGCCTGCAGATCGAAGCGGAACTGCCGGTGCGCATCGCGCTGCTCGAAGCCGAGTATCAGCACCTGGTCGCCGACGTCGATGCGCTGTGCGCGAAGCTCGCACTGCTCACGCATCTGCACGGCCGCGAGCAGATCGCCGCCTGGCAGTCGCTGGCGCGCTCGGGTCGCACCACCGAGCTCGTCGGCGAGCTGCTCGAGCGTCACTACGACCCCGCCTACCGGCGTTCGACCGATCGCAACTTCGTCCGCCTGCGCGACGCCGCACACCTGTCGCTCACGGGCGTGCGCGACGAGGACTTCGCGCGCCTGGCGCGGCAGCTTGCCGCGGAAACCTGACGCGGCGCCGCTTGGCTATAATTCGCCCTCCCCCTGCCCCCAGTCCCGTGAATGGATGTTGCCCAGGAGCCTCTTGCGCGCTCCCGTCTCCTGCTCTTGTTCGCTGCGCTGATCGTCGTCTGGTTCGGCAACCTGGACCACCGGAAGCTCTTCCACCCGGATGAAGGACGCTACGCCGAGATCCCGCGCGAGATGGTGGTCTCCGGCGACTGGGTGACGCCGCGCCTGAACGGCATCAAGTACTTCGAGAAGCCACCGCTGCAGTACTGG
>JAEUMW010000465.1 GCA_016791345.1 Betaproteobacteria bacterium
CAACGAGGAAGAAGCCGCACCCTACGGCCAGGATCCCGGAACGTTCACGCCCTGGGAGCCGATCTCGCAGGATGCCGACCTTCTTTTCTACGAAGGCCTGCATGGCGGGGTGGTGACCGACGGCATCGACATGGCGCAGCACGTCGATCTCCTGATCGGCGTGGCGCCGACGATCAACCTCGAGTGGATACAGAAGATCAATCGCGACACGAAGGAACGGGGTTATGCGACCGAGGAGGTAATGGGGACGATCCACCGCCGCATGTGGGACTACATGCACTACATCGTTCCGCAGTTCTCGCGCACGCACATCAATTTCCAGCGCATCCCGATGGTCGACACCTCCAACCCCTTCGTCGCGCGGGACGTGCCGACGCTCGACCAGAGCCTGGTGCTGATCCACTTCCTGAAGCCGAAGCCCTCGGTGGAATACAAGCTGCACCTGAAGGGGCTCATTGAAGGCTCGGTCATCACGGGCTTCAACACCCTGGTGGTGCCGGGCGGCAAGATGATGTACGCGATGGAGCTGGTATTGACACGGCGTATCCTGGAACTCATGGAACGAAGAGCGCAGGGCTAGAGCGTCGCTCTGCCGCCGTCGTCCGGCGCCGCTTCGCCCGCGTCGCGCCGGCAGGGCGGAGGCTCGTCGCGCGCAGACGCGCGTCGTGGAGTTCGCGCGCGAATCTGTCTACCATCTCGGCTGATGCATCCTGCGAGATGCGCTGCCGCGTCCGCCGTCACACACGGCGCCTCGCGGTTCGCGTGACCGGCCGCTTCCACAGCGGAGAAACTTCTCATGCAAACTGCTGCCCGCCGCCGCCGCGGCATCGAGCGCGACATCGTCCAGCCCCCCGAGGCGGAGGCGCCGGCGCCGTACTACGAGCCGCAGGGCAGCGAGGTCGCGATCTTCGAGGCCGCCTGGGCGCGGCGCCTGCCGGTGATGCTGAAGGGGCCCACCGGCACCGGCAAGACGCGCTTCCTCGAATACATGGCGTGGCGCCTCGGGCGCCCGCTGGTGACGGTGTCCTGTCACGAGGACCTGACGAGCTCGGATCTCGTCGGACGATTCCTGCTGGAGGGCGCGGCAACCGTGTGGCAGGACGGGCCGCTCACCCGCGCAGTGAAGGCAGGCGCGATCTGTTACCTGGACGAGATCGTGGAAGCGCGCACCGACAGCACGGTGGTGATCCACTCGCTCACCGATCACCGTCGCCGGCTCACGCTGGAGAAGAAAGGGCAGGAGATCGACGCCCACGAGGACTTCATGCTGGTGATCTCCTACAACCCCGGCTATCAGACTGTGCTCAAGGACCTGAAGCCCTCCACCAAGCAGCGCTTCGTCGCGATCGACTTCGGTTTCCCGTCGGAGGAGATCGAGCGGCGCATCGTCGCCACCGAGGTCGCGGACATCGCACCGGAGATGGCGGAGCGTCTCGTCGCCGCCGGCCGCAAGGCACGCACACTGAAGGACCACGGTCTCGACGAGGCAACCTCGACGCGCGCGCTGGTGCACGCCGCCGGCCTGATCAGCGCCGGGCTCGATCCGCTCGCCGCCTGCCGCGCCGCGATGATCGGTCCGATCACCGACGACGTGGAACTCGTCGAAGCGCTCGACGAGATCGTCAGCGCCTATTTCGCGCCGCCGCCCGCCGCCTGACCGGGCCGCTACCCCGACGATCCGGTCGTCATGGATGCAGAACTGGCGGATCTGCTGCAGCGCTTCGGTTATCTCGCCGTCTTTCTCGGTACGCTGCTGGAAGGTGAAACGGTGATGCTGATGGCAGGCTTCGCCGTGCACCAGGGTTACCTCGATCTTCCGCTCGTGATCCTGGCGGCGTTCGCCGGCGGGCTCACCGGCGACCAGTGCCTGTTTGCGCTCGGACGCTGGCGCGGCGCCTGGCTGCTCGACCGTTTTCCCGGGCTGCGGGGGCCCGCCGCAAAGGCCACCGAACTGCTGGATCGGCACCAGGCGACGATCATCTTCGGCATCCGCTTCATGTATGGACTCCGCGCGGCGGGGCCGGTGGCCATCGGCATGAGCGATGTGCCGGTCGGTCGCTTCGTGGCGCTCAACGCGCTCGGCGCGGCGCTGTGGGCAGCGCTCTTCACCGCGCTCGGATACGTCGGCGGGCAGGGCGCGGAACGACTCGTCGGCGCCCTGCGCCAGTACGAGAAGGGTGCGCTCGTCGCGCTGGCCGTGCTCGGTTGCCTCGTCGGACTCGTGCACTGGCTGCGACGTGCGCGCGTGGAGCACTGAAGGGATGGCCGATACGCCGGTCGATGCCGCGTTGTTGCGAATTGCCGCGCGCTCGGAGGAGGCGCACCACGAGGCGCTGGCGGCGTCCGCGGTGATCACCCGTCACGGGGCCGAAGCCCTGGAAGAATGGCTGGAGGCGTGTGCGGATCTCGTCGCGCACGACGCCGGCGGCGGACGGGCGCTGATCCGCGGCAGCGTCGCGGCTGCTACGGCAGCGGATGAAGTGCAGTCCTGGACCACCCAGGCGCGGCGCTTTGCGCGTTGGCGCGGGTCCGCCGCCGCGCTGCAGGGTTTCATGGACAACCTGCCGGCAGCGTTCGGCGCGCTCGGTCATGCCGGCGAGGCGCGCTGGGCGGAGATCGGCCTCATCTGGTGCAAGCGGCATCTCCCGAGCGGGACGGCGTACTTCGCGACGCCGATCCGCGAGCTCACGGCCCGGCAGGGCATCACCGGCCTGGAGGCGCTCGCCGCCGTGGCCGAGGAGCTCTTCGAGCACCGCAATCTCGCACTGGCGACGCACCTGCGCGGTTCCCTGCGGGTGCGCAACCTGTTCGGCGAGGCGGCCGTCCTGCCTTGGGCGCTCGCCGGCTGCGAGGTGCTGCAGAGCGACCGGATGCGCGGCGAAGCGTATTTCCGGCTGGAGTCCGAGGAAAGCCTGGGTCAACTGCTGGACAGCCAGTCCGGGTTTCGCGTGCGCGATCGCGAACGGCTCATCGCGATCCTGCTCCACGCCTGGCTCGGCAGCGAGGTGGCAATTGCGCCGAGCGCCTGGTCGCCGGAGCGGGGCAGACCCTTCGTCGAAGTCGATGCGCGCGGCATCCACCTCCCGCTCATGCTGCCGACGCGGGAAGAGGCGCTGATCGGGTCGCTGCATGCAGCCGGCCACTTGCGCTTCGACACCTTTGCGCCTGACGTCCTGCGCCGGCTGACGGGCGGGCATGCCGATCCGGAGGCGCCGCCAGGCGCTCTGCTCGCTGGCGCGCTCGCGCCGTGGGCGCGCGATCTCACGCGCTTTCTGCTCTGTCTCGACATCTGCGAGGACCTGCGCATCGACGCACGTCTCGCGGCGATCGTACCGAACTATCTCGCGCGACTGCTGCGGCTCGCCGAGCCGGCATCCGCTGCCGTGGGGGCTGCTCCCGCCGCGTATCGCGCCGTGGCGCTGCAGAGCCTGCGACTTGCGCGCGGGGACCATGATCACGGGTTGGCGCCAGAGGTCTCAGCGAGGCTCATTCCACTGCTCGACGCTCACGCGACGTTCGTCGATGCGTTTGCCTGTGCGCGCTGGCTCCATGCCGGCAGGACGTTGCCGCCGATCGCCGCCGAGGATTTCGCGGACGCCTATCTGCCCGGACGCGGGCCGAATCTCTCTCGTGTGCTGCGGAGATGCGACGACAAGGACGGCGCCGGCGGTTCCGGCGATACCCCGCAGCCCGCGGCACCGCAAGCGCCGTCGGCGGCGAGCGCAGACAGCGTCGAGGATACGTCGCGGAGCTTGCAGCAGGATCCGTCGGCGGCCGATGCAGGTGCGCCCGGCGCCGCAGCCGGGGGAGCGCGGCGGCGCCACGGTGCACCGCGGACATCACCTGCCCCCGTCAATCCGCGCGGACGCCCCTATCCGGAATGGGACTATCGCGCCGGGCGCTACAAGCGCGACTGGGCCTGGGTGCAGGAGCGAGCGCTGACGGAGCGCAACGCCGCCGAGGCAGCGCGTCTTGCCGCCCGCCACCAGCGCACGCTGCAGCAGCTCAAGCGGGCGATGCAGGCGCAGAAGCCGACGCGGCTGGCACCGCAGCGCAGGCAGCTCGAAGGCGAGGACCTCGATCTCGATGCCGCCGTGAGCTTCGTCGTGGAACGAAGCGGCGGGCGGCAGCCGGACGCGGCGGTCTACCGGCGTCGGGTGCCGGCGCAGCGGGACATTTCCGTCATCCTGCTCGCGGATCTTTCAACGTCGATCATGCAGCTGGTACCGAAGGGCGG
>JAEUMW010000466.1 GCA_016791345.1 Betaproteobacteria bacterium
GATCATGGAGCCGCCTGGCCGCACCTTCGCCCATGTGGAGTTCACCCGCGACGGCCGCTACGCGCTGGCGAGCGTCTCCGAGCAGGACGGGGCGATCGTGGTGATCGACGCCGAGACGCTCGCCGAGGTCAGGCGCCTGCCGATGAAGAAGCCGGTGGGCAAGTACAACGTCTGGAACAAGATCATGCGCTCGGAAGGGACGAGCCACTCGCGCGCCGTGAAGGGAGAGCAGAGCGCGTCGCGACGCACAGTCGCTTGTACCGGAATCTGCCTTGTCCCGCCGATGCGATAGACTCGACCGTATGGCTCAAGACCCTCGCACGGTCTCCGCCGGTATGAGCGACATGCCGGGTCTCTCTGCACGCCGCATCGTTGGCCTCATTCCGGCAGCCGGGCACGCGACGCGGCTCGGCGACATGCCCTGGAGCAAGGAACTGCTCCCGGTCGGGTTTCAGCCGGGTGCCGGGGAGGGTCATCCGCAACCGAAGCCCGTGGCGCAGTATCTGGTGGACCAGATGAAGCGGGCAGGTTGCGGCGAACTCTTCTTCATCGTGCGTCGAGGGAAGTGGGACATCGCCGACTATTTCGGTGACGGCCGGCGTTTCGGCCTGGACATCGGATACCTGATCGTGCACGAGCCGTGGGGTCCGCCTTTCACGCTGAATCAGGCGGTCCCCTTCGTGGGCGATGCCACTGTCGTGGTCGGTTTTCCCGACATCCTGATCCACCCGCCGGATGCACTGGCGCAGACTGTCGCACGCCTCGACGCTACCGCCGCAGACGTGGTCGTCGGCATCTTTCCGGCGCCGCCGGAGGACGCTTGCGATCTCGTGCAGAGCGATGCGAGCGGACGCGTGCTGCGACTCGTGCCCAAGGAAGATGATCCCGACCTGGGTGATCCGCGCAGTACCTGGATATTGGCGGCATGGGGCCCGCGCTTCACTGCTTTCCTGCGTGCGAGAGTGCTGGAGTTGGCGCAGATCGCCCGTGCGCGAGGCCGCGACGAAGCGAAGCCGCCCGAGTGGCCGGTCGGCAGCGTGATCGCCTCGGCGATAGAGACCGGACTGTCGGTGAACAGCCTGCACTTCGCGCACGGCGCGTTCCTCGACATCGGCGCCCCGCACCGGCTCGTCGATGCCATCCGCTTTCCCGGGGTATGGGACGGACAGGGACAGCCTCCCGTAGGATCGCGATGTGGCGGAGCGTGAGTGGCGACGCGCGCGTCGCACACTGCGCGAGATCCGTCGACCGATGAAAAGGCCCGTCGCGTTCTGGCTGCTGTCTGGCGAAGCCGCGATGCAGCGCTTCGTGAAGTGCATCGACGACCTGTCCGCTCGCTATCACGCCCCTCGCTTCCTGCCGCACGTGACCTTGCATGTGAGCGACCTGGCGCGGGATGCCGACCTCGATGCCGCACTCGATGAAGTGGCACGGCGCTTCGCACCGTTCCAAATGCGGGCAGGCCCGACCGGCCACTCGCCGGTGCGCTTCAAGGCACTGTTCGTGCCGCTGTCCGGGGGTGACATCGTCGGTCTGGCGAATGCACTCGCGAGCGAGGTGGCACCCTGGTGCAGCACCGCCGGCAACGACGGCGATCTGGCGGTGGCGTACCGTCTGGAACCGCACTTGAGCCTTCTTTACCAGGTACTGCCTGAGGCAGAGCGCGCACGCCTTGCCGCGTGTCACGACTGTGCAGGTGACGTCATCGATTTCGACCGCATCACGGCGGTAAGGCCCGCGCCCGGGGCGGAGGATTTCGCGTGCGTGGAAGAGTGGGTGATTCTGCCACCGCGATTGCTCGTCGGGACGGGTCGGTGACATCGGCCACTTGCGACGTGCGACACGCGCAACCGCGTCTTGGCCCAGCAGCCGGACCCCGACACCACCTGCTGGGCGCCGCCGCAGGCTTCCGCAGCGGCCCGACTATGCGGCTGACTTGACCTGGCCGCGAGCGGCCGCGCGAGCGTCTGCCAGCTTCGTTGTCCCAGCCGAGGCTCCGTGACGAGGATCCTGGGCATACCCCATCGGTATGTCGCGTCGGGGTGCGCCGATATAGAGCTGGCGCGGGCGGCCGATCTTGTAGTCCGGATCGGCGATCATCTCGCTCCACTGCGCAATCCAGCCCACCGTGCGCGCC
>JAEUMW010000467.1 GCA_016791345.1 Betaproteobacteria bacterium
GGGTCCGTTGAGCACTTAATTGCTTGTGGCGCAAGTCTTGGCTGGAACATCTGTTACGACAAAGCGAACGAGGTATGTCCTTCTGGATACACCACGTTGTCCGAGAATGCTGGCTTCAACCGAAAGGAGCTACGGATTGCCTGCCCGGCTGCGAGCCAGAAATCTCAGTAAAATCGGAGAAGAGCAGAGGACTTCCGTGACAGATTTGCTATTCAGGCTCTTTGATCTATTTCTCGGCGGCTTCCTTACGAACCGCCGTGAAAGGAAGGCTTTCGTCTCTGAGTTTGAAACTCTCAAGAGGTATGTGGTTTACGAGACTATCGTGAACAATATTCCAGTCCGGCTTGGTGACCTTCGTTCCTTTCTCATCGAGGAAAATCTGGGTTCAGCGCCCTGGCGTTCAAGAATTCTTCTCAAAGTGGCTTACAGAACCCGTCGTCGTAATGGGCGTTGCTGCTGTGAACGTCTATTCGCGGGAAGCTCTCGCGGAACTTCGCGGAGACCTTGGTGGGCTGCAGCTCTAACATCACGCTGGTTCCGACTCGCAAAAGCGATGCGCTTTTGCTCGCGGCTCAGCCGGAGCGTTGGGCGTAAGAATGCATCTCGACGAGAGCATGAGGCGTTTCAGACTAGCCGGCCGCGAGCTCTTCAACTCCTATTTCCGCGTCAACGATCCATGGAACAATGATGGCTGGAGATTGGAAGAACGATTCTCGGAAGTCGAGGCTGTTCTCTTCAATGCTCTGGTTACCCAGCCGTGCGAAATCGATTCGACCGCGTACGGCGAGTTGCAGCCGCACATCCAAGTCGTTTTGAACGGCTCTCAGCTTGCGCCTGTAATGATCAACCGCGAATCCGATTCGGGTTACTGGGACTTTCCGGTTCAAAGAATGACGAAGAGTGGAAGACTGGCGTTCATCAGATTCTTCGACTGGGATCTTCTCACCATCAGAGACAATCAGTATGTCCGCGTTCGCATCGAAGAATGGCCGGAACACCCAGAGTGCGTTGGTAAACACGCTCTCATCGAACCCGGTACGTTGTCTTCCAGTCGCCCAACAATGCGCTGCAGGCGACGTGCGAAGACGCACGCGCCTGAGCGCGGGCGTTGAACGTCCGCTTCATCGATTTCGTGCGTTTGCTTTCCGGCCGTCCCGAATTTCGGCTTCGGGTCGATGGCGGTCCTTCGCAGCAAGTTTGAATCTAGTCGGGCAGTGTCCGTCGGGTCGAATACGATTTTGGACATATGACGTGCTGCTACATCCATCTCGCAGTGAAACGGGTAGACCGCACTTGCACGACGATGGCGACCCTCGAAGCGATCGTCCGCTGCCTGCCCGAACTACCCGCTCCGGGATGGACATCAACGCAGTGTCTTATCCGGCCAGTTGAACACGCGCAGGTCTTTCAGTCCATACCCTTTCTGCTCACAGTGCGAGTCCGCACCATCGGAGACCGAGAACGGGACCCGTGTCTTCGGGAAATCTTCACCGGAATGGGGCCGAGCCGTCGCAACCGATGTGTTATGCCGCTATTGTCCGGCAGTTCTGGTGTCAGTGCCGCTCGCGGATCCTTCTAGAAGCGCTCGTCCTCTCGCAGGTAGCGCCACTTTCCCGGCGGCAGGTCGCCCAGCTTGACGCGCCCGATGCGGATGCGCTTCAAGCCCGTCACCGCGAGTCCGACCAGCTCGCACATGCGGCGGATCTGGCGCTTGCGGCCTTCGCGCAGCACGAAGCGCAGCTGATCCTCGTTCTGCCAGCTTACCTTCGCCGGTCGCAGCGCCACGCCATCGAGCGCGAGGCCATGATGCAGGCGTGCCAGTCCATCGGCCGCCAGCGATCCGACCACGCGCACGAGATACTCCTTCTCGATCCTGGCGTCGTCGCCGATCAAGAGCTTCGCGATGCGGCCGTCCTGGGTGAGCACCAGCAGCCCGGTGGAGTCGATGTCGAGCCGGCCGGCAGGGGCGAGTCCCTTCAGATGCACCGGGTGGAAGCGCTGCGGTGAGCGGTCGTCGCTGAACCGGGACGCGGCCTCGATCAGCTTCACGGCAGGACGATGGTTTCCCTCCGCCTGCCCGGACACATAGCCGATCGGCTTGTTGAGCAGGATCGTCACGCGCTTCAGCTGCCGCGACTGCGCTTCCGGGCTGAGCGTGATGGTCTGGTCCGGGTGCGCGCGTGTGCCCAGTTCGGTGACGCGCTCGCCGTCCACGAACACCCAGCCGCGCTCGATGTACTCGTCCGCCTCGCGTCGCGAGCAGAGCCCGCGCTCGGAGAGGAGCTTGGATATGCGTATCCTGCCGTCGTCGTTCACTTCACGTGACCTTACAGCAACGAGTCGGTGAGGCGCGCCAGATTTTCCAGCGCGCGCCGCGTGACGCCGCGCCGCGCCCATGCCGCCGGCGTCAGGTGCTCGCTGCGGGCGAGATAGTGCACCTGTACGCGCGCAAGCTTGGATGCCACGCTGCGATCGTAGATCAGCACGCTCACCTCGGCATTGAGGGCGAACGAGCGCATGTCGAAGTTGCTGGAGCCGATCAGGGCCACCGCGTCGTCCACGCTCATGTGCTTGGCATGGAGGAAGTTGCCGTGGTAGCGGTGCACGCGCACACCGGCGTCGAGCAGTTCCTCGTAGTACGACTGCTGAGCGAACTGGACCAGCGGCTTGTTCGAGGCGCGGTCGACGATGAGGTGCACCGCCACCCCGCGCCGCGCGGCAAGTTCCATCGCGAGCAGGAACGACTCGCTCGGGATGAAGTAGGGGGTGGTCAATACCACGCGCTCTCGCGCTGCGCTCATGAGCGCGATCATCAGATCCTCGGTGGTGCCGGCGTTGTAGCCGGGCCCGCTCGGCAGCACGTGGGCCAGTGCGCCGCCCGTGTCGTCGGCGGCGACCACGTGCGCTTCGCGCGCCTCGGGCGGGATGTCGCCGACCTCGAAGTAGCGATCGGCGAGCAGGACGGAATGGAGGTCGCGCACGATCGGGCCGGTCGTGCGCACCATCATCTCCTCGTTGGTCAGACCGCGGTTGGCGCGCGCGCTCACGATGTTCTGCGAACCGAAGAAGGCGATGCAGCCGTCGACGACGGCGATCTTGCGGTGATTGCGCAGGTCGACGCGCGCCTTGTTCGGCCCCCACAGCCGCAGCGGCAGTGCGCACGTGACTTCGATGCCGGCGGCGCGCATGCGCGGGGCCAGTCGCTTGAGTCCGGGGCGCGAGCCGATGGCGTCCATCACCACGCGCACGTTGACGCCGCGCTGGGCGACCCGTTCCAGGGCAATGGTCACCCGTTCGCCCACTTCGTCCGGCGCATAGATGTAGTAGAGCAGGTGTACCGATGCGTGCGCCTGTTCGACGTCGGCAACCAGGCGGTCGATGGCGGCGTCGTAGTCCGGCAGGAGTTCGAACTGGTTTCCGCCGCGGACCGAGAATTCCGAAAGCGCCTCGGCAAGATCGAGCGCCGGCGCAAACTCGGGCGGCAGCGGCGGACGCGGTGGCGCGCCGACGCGACCGCGCGCGCCGAGCGCCTTGAGCGCCTCGAAGACCTTCGCCTGCATCTCGATGCGGCTCTGTGGCAGGAACACGCGCCCGATCAGCCCGTACAGCACCAGCCCCACCCACGGCAGGAAGAAGATGAGGAGCAGCCAGGCGCGCGCGGAAGCCGGTGGTCGCCGTTGCGGAACGTAGAAAAGCATGACGACGCGGATGATCCACTCGCTCGCGACGTACAGGGTGCCGAGGCTGGCCAAGGATCTTTCGCGAAAGGACGTGGCGGGCGCGAGCGGGGCAGCCGACGCTGTCCCTATTGCGGCTGCTTGAGCAATCGTTCCCGTTCGGCTGCGTAGGCCTCGCAGGAGAGCTGCTGATCGCGCAGGGTTTGCCGGTCGGCCAGGGGATCGACGATACGCACGCGCGTCTGCAGGCCCTCGCACATGCTGCGGTTCGCATCGCCGGCACAGGCGCTCAGCGCACACGCCAGCAGCACCGGGAGACAAGAGCGTAGATGGGGTCTCATGCCGCGGCAGTATAGCCCGTGCGCTTCCGCGCCGGCGCTGGACAGCACGTCACCGCTGGCGCCAGAATCCGCGACAACCCCCGTCGCCGGTTCCAACTCATGCCGACCATCATCGACCCGCCCAGCCCGCAGGTCCTGCCCGTGAGAACGGTGACTGCGGATCGTCCCTTCCTCTGGCTGCGCCTGGGCTGGCGGGATTTTACGCGCACGCCCTGGGCGAGCCTGTTGCACGGCCTGGTGATCGCGGTCGGCGGCGTCGTCATCCTGCGCGCCGGCCTGGAGCACTGGTATCTGCTTCCGGGTGCCTTCTCCGGTTTCGTCCTCGTCGGGCCGATTCTCGCGACCGGGCTCTACGAGCAGAGCCGGTTGCTCTCGCGCGGCAAGCGACCCACCTTCGCCGACGCCGTCAACGCCTGGCGCCGCGGCACGCGTCCGCTGGTCTGGCTCGGCCTCTGGCTCGCACTCCTCGGCACGCTGTGGGTGCTCGTGTCGGCCGGACTCTTCGCGCTGTTCGTGAAGACGCCGATCACGGACGCGCATGGCTTCTTGCTCTACACGGTGCGCGCGCAGGGCGACTTCCTGTTTGCCTTGTGGCTGCTCGCAGGGGCGCTCGGGGCGGCGCTCGTGTTCGCCGCGACCGCAGTCTCTCCGCCCTTGCTGCTGGGGCGCATCGTCAGCCTGCGCAGCGCCATCCTCACGAGTGTGCGGGCAGTGGGCGAAAACCCGGTTGCGCTCGCCGTGTGGGCGACGATCATCATGCTGGCAACCGCGTTCTCCATCGTCACCGCGATGCTGGGTTTCATCATCACCGTCCCGGTGCTCGGCCATGCGACGTGGCATGCCTATCGGGATCTGGTGGACACGTCCTCCGTGCCCCTGCGGTACTGAGGGCTCCCGCGCCCCATGTTCGGTCTCACCGAGGAGCAGATCGCCGATTTCGGCCTGACGTTCGGGCTGACGGGCTTCATGCTCTACATGCTCTTCATCATCTGGAATCTGGCGAAGGAGTCCAAGGCCGGGCGGCTGGGCACCTTCGTGCTGTTTTTCGTGCTTGCCTTCGGGATGCTCGGGTTCATCGCCAAGACGGTCCTGACGTTCTTCCTGGAGTAGCAGGACCCATCCTCGCAAATCGCGTTGTGCAGTGCGGGCTTCGGAAGCTAGAATCGGGCAGATCGTCAGGGGACCGTGCAGAAGATGAGCGCAACGAGGGAGAAGTCGAAGCCAGCCGGCGCTACCGCGCCTACGGACCTGACGGCGGCATTCGCCGAGATGGCCCGCCAGACCCGTGAGCAGGTCGCGCAGTTCATGCAGCGCTCCGGCGGCGCGTTGATCGCCGACGAAATGGGGATTGGGCAAGCCTTCATGGACCTGGCGCAGCACATGATGCAGGACCCCATGAAGGTCGTGCAGGCGCAGATGAAGCTGTGGCAGGACTACATGCTGCTGTTTCAGACGTCGATGGTGCGCGCCTTCGGTCACGCCGCCGAGCCGGTGGCCGCGCCTTTGTCGAGCGACAAGCGCTTCCGGCACGAGGACTGGGAAAGCAACTTCGTCTTCGACTATGTGAAGCAGTCCTATCTGCTCGCCGCACGCTATCTGCACGGCGCCGTCGGCAGCGTCGAGGGACTCGACGAGAAGACCCGGAAGAAGGTCGACTTCTTCACGCGCCAGTATGTCGATGCGCTCTCGCCCACCAACTTCGTGCTGACCAATCCGGAGGTGCTGCGCGAGACGATCGAATCCGGCGGCCAGAACCTCATCAAGGGGCTCACCAATCTGCTGCAGGACCTGGAGCGCGGCGGCGGACAGTCGATCCGCATCCGCATGACGGATACCACCGCCTTCAAGCTCGGCGAGAACATCGCCAACACGCGCGGCAAGGTGGTTTACGAAAACGAGCTGATGCAGCTGCTGCAGTACGACCCGACGACCGAGCAGGTCCTGCGCAAGCCGCTGCTGATCGTGCCGCCGTGGATCAACAAGTTCTACATCCTCGATCTGCGGGAAAAGAACTCCTTCATCAAGTGGGCGGTGGACCAGGGACACACGGTGTTCGTGATCTCCTGGGTCAATCCCGATGTCAATCTCGCGCACAAGAACTTCGAGGACTATCTCCTCGAAGGGCCGATCGATGCAATCGAACAGATCCGCAAGGCGACCGGCGAGGACGAAGTCAACACGGCTGGATACTGTCTGGGCGGGACGCTGCTCGCAGGCACGCTCGGGTATCTCGCGGCAAAGGGCGAGCAGCGCATCGCCAGCGCGACCTTCTTCACGACCATGATCGATTTCGCAGAGCCGGGCGAACTCGAGATCTTCCTCGATGACCGCTCGATCAGCGCGCTCGAGAAGAAGATGAAGCAGCGCGGCTATCTCGAAGGGCACGAGATGGCGGGCACCTTCAACATGCTGCGCGCGAACGACCTGATCTGGTCGTTCGTCATCAACAACTATCTGCTCGGCAAGGATCCCTTCCCGTTCGATCTGCTGCATTGGAATTCAGACTCGACGCGCCTGCCCGCCGCCATGCACACGTTCTACCTGCGCAACTGCTACCAGCGCAATCTGCTGAAGGACCCGGGCGGCGTGACGATGGCGGGGGTGCCGATCGATCTCGGGCGGGTCAAGACGCCGGTCTATTTCATATCGACGATCGAAGACCACATCGCGCCGTGGAAGTCGACCTACAAGGGAACCCACCTCTTCGCCGGCCCCGTCAAGTTCGTGCTCGGCGGGTCCGGGCACATCGCGGGCGTGATCAACCCGCCGGCAGCCAAGAAGTACGGTTACTGGACCAACACGGCGCTGCCTGCGGATCCCGACAGCTGGTTTGACGGCGCGACCCAGCACCATGGCTCGTGGTGGCTCGACTGGCAGAAATGGGTCTCGGCGCTGGCAGGCGGCAAGGTTGCAGCGCGCGTGCCGGGTTCCGGCGGACTCCCGGTCCTGGAGGACGCGCCGGGCTCCTACGTCAAGGCGCGCCTCGACGCCCCCGCTCCCGCTGCGGGCTGACAGACACGGCGGCGGCGCATCGGGTTCGCACCCGGGCCTCGCGCGCTCAACACGGACGATTCCCACATGGATTTCGAGAACCTCATCCTCGAAGAGCGGGAGCCCGGCCTCTGGGTGCTGACGGTGCACCGGCCGAGCGCGCTCAATGCACTCAACAGCGCCACCATCGCCGAACTGGCGCAGGCCGTGCGCACCATCCGCGAACGCAAGGACGCGCACGTGCTGCTCGTCACCGGCTCGGGCGAGAAGGCCTTCGTCGCCGGCGCCGACATCCGTGAACTCGCCGCGCTCACGCCGATGGAGGCGCAGACGATGGCGGAGATGGCGAGCGACACGTTCCGCGGGCTGGAGCGCCTGTCGATCCCGACCGTGGCGCTGGTCAATGGTTTCGCCCTGGGCGGCGGCTGCGAGCTCGCCATGAGCTGCGACATCATCCTCGCCTCCGACCGCGCCGTCTTCGGCCAGCCGGAGATCAACATCGGCATCATGCCGGGCTTCGGCGGAACCCAGCGCCTGCTGCGCCTGGTCGGTCGTTCGCGCGCGCTGGAGCTCATCATGACCGGGCGCCAGGTCAAGGCCGAGGAAGCCAGGGTGATCGGGCTGGTGAACTATGTCTACCCGCCCGCGGAGCTGATCGAGCGCGGCCTCGAGCTCGGTCGCTCCCTGCTCGGCAAGCCGCCGCTTTCGATCAAGCTCATCAAGCAGATGGTGCAGCACGGTCTCGACATGAATCTCTCCGGTGCAACGCTGTGGGAGACCGATGGCTTCGGCCTTGCTTTCGCGACGGACGACCGACGCGAGGGCATGGCGGCGTTTCTCGAGAAGCGACCGCCGCGGTTCACCGGCCGCTGACGCTGGCCGGTTAGCGGGAATCCCGCGCACCGCGCGCGGTCCAACCCGGCGTCACGAGGCTGCCCGCAGAGCCGGCCCGACGCAAGCGACACGAAGGAGACAACGATGGAGATGCACGACCACGATCCGCAGGAAACGCGGGAGTGGCTCGATGCGCTCGGGGCGGTGCTGGAAGTCGAGGGCCCGGAGCGGGCTCATTACCTCCTCGAGCGGCTGATCGAGAAGGCGCGCCGGTCTGGCGCCTACCTCCCGTACAGCGCCAATACGGCGTATATCAACACCATCCCGCCGCACCGCGAGGAGCGCTCGCCGGGGGATTACGAACTCGAACACCGCATTCGCTCGTACGTGCGCTGGAATGCGCTTGCCATGGTGCTGCGCGCCAACCGGCACACCAACGTCGGCGGGCACATCGCGAGCTTCGCCTCGGCCGCGACGCTGTATGACGTCGGCTACAACCACTTCTGGCGCGCGCGCACCGACACGCGCGAGGGCGATCTCCTGTTCGTGCAGGGACACTCGGCGCCCGGCATCTATGCGCGCGCCTTCCTGCTCGGTCGGCTGAGCGAGGAACAGCTCGACAGCTTCCGCCAGGAGGTCGACGGCAAGGGGCTCTCGTCCTATCCGCATCCCTGGCTCATGCCGGATTTCTGGCACTTCCCGACGGTGTCGATGGGCCTCGGGCCGCTGATGGCGATCTATCAGGCGAAGTTCATGAAATACCTGCAGGACCGCGGGCTCGCCCACACCGAGGGGCGCAAGGTCTGGGCATTCATGGGCGATGGCGAGATGGACGAGCCGGAGTCGATGGGGGCGATCGGCGTGGCGGCGCGCGAGCGCCTCGACAACCTGATCTTCGTCATCAACTGCAATCTGCAGCGCCTGGATGGCCCGGTCCGCGGCAACGCCAAGATCATCCAGGAACTGGAGGCGGATTTCCGCGGCGCCGGCTGGAACGTGATCAAGGTGATCTGGGGGTCGTACTGGGATCCGCTTTTCGCCAAGGACCAGCACGGGCTCCTGTTGAAGCGCATGGAGGAGTGCGTCGACGGCGACTACCAGACCTTCAAGTCGAAGGACGGCGCGTACGTGCGCAAGCACTTCTTCGGCAAGTATCCCGAGTTGCGCGCGCTGGTGGCCAACATGACCGACGATGACATCTGGCGTCTCAATCGCGGCGGCCATGATCCGCACAAGGTCTACGCCGCTTATGCCGCAGCGGTGAAGCACACCGGTCAGCCGACCGTGATCCTCGCGAAGACGATCAAGGGTTACGGCATGGGCGAGTCGGGCGAGGCGCAGAACATCACGCACCAGCAGAAGAAGATGGTCGCCACCTCGCTGCGGGCGTTTCGCGACCGCTTCCGCCTGCCGATCGCGGATGACCAGATCGAGTCGCTGCCATATCTGCGCTTCCCGGAGGGTTCGCCCGAGCTCGAATACATGCGCGAGCGGCGCAAGAGTCTCGGCGGTTTCATGACGCGGCGCCGGCGCCGTGCGGAGGCGCTCGAAGTGCCGCCGCTGGCTGCCTTCGAATCGCTGCTCGCGAGCTCCGAGGACCGCGACTTCTCGACCACCATGGCCTTCGTGCGCATCCTGAGCAAGCTCGTCAAGGACAAGCAGATCGGGCGTCGCGTGGTGCCGATCGTCGCCGACGAATCACGCACCTTCGGCATGGAGGGCATGTTCCGACAGCTCGGCATCTGGTCCTCGGTCGGGCAACTGTACACGCCGCAGGACGCCGATCAGCTCATGTACTACAAGGAGGACAAGCACGGGCAGATCCTGCAGGAAGGCATCAACGAGGCCGGTGCCATGGGCGACTGGATCGCCGCCGCAACTTCCTACAGCACGCACGGCGTGCCGATGATTCCGTTCTACATCTTCTATTCGATGTTCGGTTTCCAGCGCATTGGGGACTTGGCGTGGGCTGCCGGGGATTCGCGCTGTCGGGGCTTCCTGATCGGCGGCACCGCGGGCCGCACGACGCTGAACGGCGAGGGTCTGCAGCACGAAGACGGTCACAGCCACGTGCTGTCGTCGACCATCCCGAACTGCGTCTCCTACGACCCCGCCTTCGCGTTCGAGCTCGCGGTGATCATTCAGGACGGACTGCGGCGCATGTACGCGGAGCAGGAGGACGTCTTCTACTACATCACGGTGATGAACGAGAACTACGTTCATCCAGCGATGCCTGCCGGTGCCGAACCCGGCATTCTCAAGGGCATGTATCTGCTGCGCGCCGGCCGCGAAGGCCCAGGCCCCCGCGTCCAGCTCATCGGTGCGGGAACGATCCTGCGCGAGGTGCTGGCGGCTGCTGAACTGCTCGAAGGCGACTGGGGCATCAACGCCGACGTCTGGAGTGCGACCAGTTTCTCGGAGCTGCGTCGGGACGGACTGGAGGCGACGCGCTGGAACCTGTTGCATCCCGAGGCACCGCCGGCGCTTTCCTATGTCGAGCGCTGCCTGAAGGAGCGCAGGGGACCGGTGATCGCCGCGAGCGACTACATGAAGATCGTGGCCGATCAGATCAGGGCCTACGTACCGCGTCGCTACGCGGTGCTCGGGACGGACGGGTACGGGCGTTCCGATACGCGCGAGCAGCTGCGCGGGTTCTTCGAGGTGAACCGTCACTGGGTCGTGCTGGCTGCGCTGCAGGCGCTCGCCGCGGACGGTGACATTCCCCGTGTGCAGGTGGCCCAGGCGATCGCGAAATACCGCATCGACCCGGCCAAGCCGAGCCCGGTCCGGGTCTGAAGATTCGCACGCTGCCGGGGGGGCGCATGGGTGCGATCAGGGAGGTACTGGTACCGGACATCGGGGATTTCAGCGACATCCCGGTGATCGAGATCGTCGTCAAGCCGGGCGATCGGGTGAAGCCGGAGGACGCCCTCATCGTCCTCGAATCGGACAAGGCGACGCTGGACGTGCCGGCGCCGTTTGCCGGCGCAGTGACGAAGCTCAAGGTCCGGGTCGGGGACCGTGTCTCGGAAGGCACGGCGATCCTCGAACTGGAAGCGGAAGAGGTTGCAGCCGAGGAAGCACCGGCAGAGCAGGCAGCGCCCGAGGCGGCACGGTCCGAACAGGTGTCCGCAACGTCCGGGCGGGCGGCGCCTGGCGCAGCGCCACCCGCGAGTCTGCCTCACGCGAGTCCTGCCATCCGTCGCTTTGCGCGCGAGCTCGGTGTGGAGCTCGACCAGGTTGCGGGAACCGGACCTGCGCAGCGCATCCTGAAAGACGACATCCAGGCGTTCGTCCGTGCGGCACTTGCCGGGTCGGCGGCGGCTCCCGGCACGGCGGGAAGCGTCCCCCACCCGGCCACGCATTTCGATGAGGCCGACGTCACGGAACTCGAAGCGTTCTGCTCGGAGATTGCGGCGCCGATGGTGGATCAGGCCGTGGAGGTCACCCTCACGGCCTTCGTGCTGAAGGCGGTCGCGGCAGCGTTGAAGGCTTTTCCCGATCTGAATGCCATGGTCGAGGGCGGGGCGGTCGTCCGGCAAGAGGGCTGTCACTGCGGACTCACGCTCGCATCGACGCGTGGACGCATCGTATGCGTCATCCGGGACGTAGATCTCAAGGGTGTCGTCGATCTGGCACGCGAGTCAGGTGCACTGATCGTCCAGGCCGGGAACGGGGCGGGCGATGGCGCGACCGCGCGCGTTGCCTTCACCCTCACCAGTCTTGCCGACTCGGCCGGCACTGCCTTCACGCCGACGATTCATGCCCCCGGCGTTGCCGCACTCGGCATCACGCGTGCGCAATCCCGGCTGGTCGAGCGCGATGGGAAGGCGGCGACGCGTCGGCTCCTGCCGCTGTGTTTGTCGTATGATTCAAACGTGATCGACCCCGACGTGGCAGCGCGGTTTACCGGGCACCTCGCTGCGCTACTGGCTGATCTCCGACGCGTGAGCCTCTAGACGGAACCTTGAATTTGCCGACGAAGGAAAGCGTAACCGGTTCTGCCCGCCGCTGGCGGGTCTCCGAGCCGGCAAGCACGGGTCCCGTCGGCATTCTCGGCGGCACCTTCGATCCGATCCACATCGGACACCTGCGCCTTGCGGAGGAGATCGTCGATGCCTGCAAGCTCGCCATGGTACGCTTCATTCCCGCCGCGATACCGCCGCACCGCGCCACCCCGCGGGTCACCGCCGATGACCGCCGGGAGATGGCGCGTCTTGCGATCGCCGACAATCCGCGCTTCGGTCTGGATGACCGTGAGCTCAAGCGGCCGGGGCCGAGCTACACCTTCGATACCCTGACCGAGCTGCGCCGGGAGATCGGGACGACGCGCCCGCTTTGCATCCTCCTGGGGGCCGACGCGTTTCTCGATCTTGCGGCCTGGCATCGCTGGCGTGAACTCTTCTCGCTGGCGCACGTGGTCGTAGCACATCGACCGGGTTTTTCCGTGGATTCCTGGGGGCAACGCATGCCGCAGCCCCTGGCACGCGAATACGAGACGCGGCGTCTCATGCAACCGCTCGCCACGCACTGGACCCCGGCCGGCGGCATCGCCACCGTCGCCACGACGGCGCTCGACATTGCGGCCACGCGCATCCGCAGCGGGCTCGAAGCCGGACGCTCCCAGCGCTATTTGATCCCCGACTCCGTTCTCGACTATATTGAGGCGCGGGGCCTGTACAAGGAGCCGGATGAAACCGGAGGAAACGAAGCAGTTGACGATTGAAGCGCTCGAGGACGTCAAGGGGCGCGATATCGTGGTGCTGGATACGAGGCGTCTGTCATCGCTCTTCGATTGCATGATCATCGCCAGCGCCGATTCGAGCAGGCAGGCTAGGGCCATGTCGCGGCGCGTGCAGGAGCGAGTCAAGGCGCGCGGTGCCGCAATTCTCGGGGTGGAGGGTGAGCAGGACGGCGACTGGGTCCTGGTGGATCTGGGCAGCGTGATCGTACACATCATGCACCCCGCGACCCGTGCCTACTATAACCTCGAAGAGCTGTGGGGGCCGCAGTTCCTCCACTCGGCGCGGCGTCAGGCCGCCTCAAGCTGATCGCGCAAGATCGTGCGCTGCAGCCATGCGAATGACCGTCATAGCGGTCGGCCACCGCATGCCCGCCTGGGTGAGCGCCGGCTTCGACGAGTACGCCAGGCGGCTGCCGCGAGAGGCGCGGCTCGACCTGATCGAAGTGCGCCCGGTGCGGCGCTCGCCGGGCGTGAGTGTGGAACGCGCAATGGCGCAGGAGGAGTCACGCATCGATGCTGCGGTGCCCGCAGGCTGCCAGCGCGTGGTTCTGGACGAACGCGGGGTCGAGATGACGAGTGTCGGGCTCGCGCACCGGGTCGAGTCGTGGCTCGGCAACGGGCATGACGTGGCGCTCGTGATCGGCGGCGCCGACGGGCTGACCGAGACTTTTCGCCGCTCGGCCGACCTGCTGCTTTCGCTTTCGCGCCTCACCCTGCCGCACGGACTTGTGCGGGTGCTGCTCGCCGAGCAGTTGTATCGCGCGATTTCGATCATGCACAATCATCCCTATCATCGGGAGTAACTGCGGCCGCGTCGGGGTCGCGTACACGGAGCACTACGGTGTCATTCCGAGAACAGCGCATTTACTTGGCGTCCCGCAGTCCACGCCGCCGCGAGCTCCTGAAGCAGATCGGTGTGCCGTTCGACGTGCTGCTGTTGCGCGAGGACCCCGCCCGTGGCGAGGACATCGACGAGCGCATGCTCGACGGGGAGAGCCCGCAGGACTACGTGACCCGCATCGCGCGCGCCAAGGCGGAACTCGGCTGGGTCCGGGTGCTGCAGCGGCGCCTGCGGCCGAACCCCGTTCTCGGTGCGGATACTTCGGTCGTCGTCGACGGGCAGGCGCTCGGCAAGCCCGAGGGCCGGCAGGACGCCGAGCGCATGCTGGGCTTGCTGGCGGGCTGCCAGCACCAGGTGTTGTCGGCGGTCGCGCTCTGCTATCGGGATCTCGTCGAGATGCGGCTCTCGTCGACGACGGTCGAGTTTCGCGCGTTGAACGAACAGGAGATTCGCCGCTACGTGGCCACCGGTGAGCCACTCGACAAGGCAGGCGCCTACGCTATCCAGGGCCGGGGCGCGGCGTTCGTTCGGAGCATTTCCGGGAGCTACTCCGGCGTCATGGGGCTGCCGCTCTTTGAGACGGTGGAACTGATGCAGCACTTCGGCTTCGGCGTTCTGTGACGGAAGAAATCCTGGTCAACGTCACGCCGCAGGAAACGCGTGTGACGGTGATGCAGCAGGGGGTGGTGCAGGAACTGCACATCGAGCGCGCGAGCAGCCGCGGCCTCGTCGGCAACATCTATCTCGGCCGCGTCGCGCGCGTTCTGCCCGGAATGCAGTCCGCGTTCATCGACATCGGGCTCGACCGCGCGGCCTTCCTGCACGTCGCCGACATCTGGGGCAACCGGCACGGCGGCGAGGAGTCGAAACCGATCGAGAAACTCCTCGCCGAAGGCCAGAACATCCTGGTGCAGGTGATCAAGGACCCGATCGGCACCAAAGGTGCACGCCTTTCCACGCAGGTGAGCATCGCCGGGCGTTTCCTCGTCTACTTGCCGCAGGAATCGCACATCGGCATCTCACAGCGGATCGAGGACGAGGTCGAGCGCACTCATCTGCGGGAGCGGTTGCAGCAGGCGCTGCCGGGTGACGAGACCGGTGGCTTCATCATCCGCACCATGGCGGAGGCCGCGACGATTCCGGAACTCGCCTCCGATATCGACTACCTGCGTCGCACGTGGCGCGGCATCCGCGAGGAATCCGTGCAGGCGAGTGCCCCGGCGCCTTTGTACCAGGACCTCAACCTGAGCCTGCGCGTGCTGCGCGACTTCGTCAGCGACGAGACCGCCCGTGTGCTGGTGGATTCGCGCGAGACGCACCAGAAGATGCTGGCGTTCGCACAAACGTACACGCGGAATTTCAGCGAGCGCGTCGAGCACTACAGCGGCGAGCGACCGCTGTTCGACCTCTATGCAGTGGAGGACGAGATCGAGCGCGCACTCGCACGCAGGGTCGATCTCAAGTCCGGAGGCTATCTCATCATCGATCAGACGGAAGCGCTCACCACCGTCGATGTGAACACGGGTGGCTATGTCGGTGGGCGCAATTTCGACGACACCATCTTCAAGACCAATCTTGAGGCGGCGCAGGTGATCGCGCGGCAACTGCGGCTGCGCAACCTGGGTGGGATCATCATCATCGACTTCATCGACATGGACAACGAGGAGCACCGCGGTGCCGTGCTCTCCGAGTTCCGCAAGGCACTGGCACGCGACCGTACGCGCATGTCGGTGAACGGCTTTACGGCACTCGGTCTCGTGGAGATGACGCGCAAGCGCACGCGCGAGAGTCTGGCGCACGTGCTGTGCGAGGCCTGTCCGACTTGCCAGGCACGGGGTGAAGTGAAGACTGCGCAGACGGTGTGCTACGAGATCCTGCGCGAGATCCTGCGCGAGGACCGTCAGTTCAACGCCCGCGAGTACCGCATCCTCGCCGCGCAGGCCGTGATCGATCTCTTTCTCGACGAGGAGTCACAGAGTCTGGCGATGCTCGGGGATTTCATCGGCAAGCCGATTTCGCTGCAGGTGGAGAATCAGTACTCCCCCGAGCGGTATGACGTCATTCTGATCTGAGCTCCCGCGTGGTGCGGCGGGCGGGTGTCACGCGGCGTTGATCGCTGCTGACGCGTTCTCGTGGCTGGAGATCACCTTTTTCACGCCGACGAGATCGGCGTGTCGCTCACGCAGCACGTTCTTGCGCGCGTCGAGGTCCCGGATGCGTCCGTGGAGACTGCTCAGGTCATCAGCCACTCGACGAAAACCCTCGATCCTGCGGGTAAGCAGCGCCTCGTGCTCCTTGATCTGCATCGAAAGCGGACCCAGGGCGGATTTGAGCCACGCGTCCACCTCGGTACGCGCACCGTCGAACACCTCCCGCGCCTGCACGACGAGTCCGTTGTAGAAGCGGCGCACCAGGAAGTGCTTCTCGGTCATGACGTTGACGGGGTCGCGGCAGAAATCCTCGACCTGCTTCTGCAGGGCGAACATGGCGACCGTATGGCGCTCGAGATTGAGCGGGGGCGGCACCAGGAGCGCGAAGCCATAGCCTTCGTGGAAGCGGTCGTAGACGCCGGCAACCAGCTTCTGCACGTCGGCGGAGAACTTGAGGATCTTCTGGCTCTGTGCCGAGTAGTGCTCGAACAGCGATTGCATGGCGCGCATCAGGCCGCGGGTGGTCCAACTGCCTTCGATCTCCTCCCTGCCCTGTTCGAGGATATGCTCGATGAACGCGGAGTCGAGGTTCGTGAGCAGCATGCCGCCCTGCTTGATGACGCCGGCGGAGGCGAGTTTGAATCCCTGCACTTGCGCCGTGTATGCGCCGCGATCGGCTTCCAGTTTGGTGAGCATCGCCTTCGCCACGGCCCGGTTCTTGCCCGAGAGCTGCACGAGTTCCTTGAGTTCCGCGCGGACGGCGTCGAGCTGATTCTCCACGGTCTGCAGCGAGGATTCGACCATGGTTCCGATCTCCCGCTCGACCGCGGCGCGCAGGATCTCTTGTCTGGCCGGCACGATCTCCTCGGCGAGGACCCGTTCGAGCGCCTTGATGCCGCTGCGCGCAAGCAGCGTTTCATCGTCGCGCACCTTGGCGAGCAGCGCCTTCTGCGCGGACACGGCGAAGACGTGTCGTCGCGGCAGCTGCAGGACCTGCGCGGTGCCGTCGATCTGACGCTCGATGCTGGCGGAGATGCCGGCCGCTCCCTTGAGATCGTCCCACAGCAGATCGACCTTGTTCAGTACGGCGAGACGTCGTGGCACGAAGGTCTGGACATACTTCTGCCAGACCTCCAGATCGGATTTCGTCACACCGGTGTCCATCGCCAGCACGAAGACCGCCGCGTGCGCATTCGGAATCATCGAGAGCGTGAGCTCGGGCTCCGCGCCGAGAGCGTTCAGGCCCGGCGTGTCGAGGATGACGAGGCCGTTCTTGAGCAACGGGTGCGGGTAGTTGATAACCGCGTGACGCCAGGCAGGGATCTCGACCCTGTCCGTTTCGCGCAACATCACGGTAGAAGTCTCGGGGCCCGTTTCCTCGAGCAGCCCGAGGTCGCGCGCTTCCTGCGCGCCTACCACCTTCGAGCGCGCCAGTTCCTGCATGGCCTGCGCCATGTCTTCGTGGGAATCGAGATTGAGTCTGAGTTTCACCCAGTCGATCGGCGAGCGCTTCAGTGCGGCAATGCTCTCGTTTCGCTTGCGCGTTTCGATGGGCAGCAGCTTGATCTGTGGCGGCTCGTTTGGATCGTAAAAAATCTCCGTCGGACACATGGTGGTGCGGCCAACGTCGGACGGCAGCAGCCGTCGCTTGTAGTTTGCGAAGAAAAGGGCGTTGATGAGTTCGGTCTTGCCGCGGGAGAACTCCGCGACGAAGGCCAGCGTGACGCGGTCCTGGCGCAGGCTTTCGACGAGATCGTAGATGCGCAGCGCATTCTGAATGTCGGCGTGACCGTTGGCGTCGAGCCAGGACTGGTACGCCTCGATACCTTGGATGAGGCGCTGCCGCCACTCCGAGTACTGGGCGACCTGCTGCTCCAGCGGACTGTTGCTCATTGTTGTTCCCACGCGGTCAATCGGTGCTCGACGGCGGGACCCGTTGCATCCAGTTCCACGATCTTGCGGCGGGCATGCTGTCCCGCGCGAATGCGGATGCGGCTTGATGGCAGGTCGAAGGCACGGCTCAGGAACTCGATCAGCGCGGTGTTGGCCCGGTCGTCAACGGCAGGAGCGGCGATTCGGACCTTCAGCAGCTCGTCGTGGAGGCCCGCTACCTCGCTGCGTCGGGCGCCCGGTTGCACGTAGAGCGAAAGCGTGAGCTTCTCGCCGCTTCGTCGATACCAGCTCCGCGGGGCGGGGTCCGAATGGGTGCCCTTACCCGTCGGGGCCATCACCTACGCAATCAACATGCCAAGCGTCAGGCGTTCCAGTGCCGCGACGGGCAGCATCAGCAGCAACTGGCAGATCACGAAAACGATCAAAGGAGAAAGATCAACACCCCCGAGCAGGGGAAGGCGTCCCTGGAGTGGCCGCAGGAATGGTCTGGTCAGGCTCTCGAGCAGAAACATGGCGGGACTTCCCGGGCTCACCCAGCTCATGACCGCGAGGACCAGGACGAGACCCATGATGAGATAGATGGCCATGCGTACGACGTACAGCGTGCCGAGCAGGACGATCACGACCCCGGTCACCGTCGGTGAGCCTGCGCTCGGCAGCGGGCGCACGCCCAGAAAATCCATCGCGGTGAGGAGCAGGATCGCCGCGAGCCACGCCGCGACCACGCTCGCGAGATCGTATCCCCACAGCCCGGGGACAATTCGTCGCAGGGGGCGGACGGCGAAATCGGTCACCGCCATGACGAAGCGCGAGAAGGGATGCGCATACGCCGTGCGGCTCCACTGCATGAAGAATCGGACCAGCGCGGCGAATATGAAAAGACTGAACGCGGTATCGAGCAGAAAGCCGATGGCCTGTCCGAACATCGTGCGGCGCTGCTTTCTAGTCGCGCCGTCCAAGCTCGGCGCCGAGTTCGCGCGAGCGTTCCGCCGCGGCTTCCACCGCGCGTGCAACGATAGCCTTCAGGTCAGCGGCCTCAAGGCGCTGGATCGCGCGTTCGGTCGTGCCACCGGCCGATGTCACCCGTGCGCGCAACGTCGCGGCGTCGTCCGCACATTCGGCTGCCACCCGGGCGGCACCGAGGACTGTCTGCAGTGTGAGCAGGCGCGCCGACGATGCATCGAGACCTAGACGCCGGGCGGCCTCGTCCAGTGCCTCGATGAAATAATAGACATACGCCGGTCCGCTCCCCGACACGGCCGTCACGGCGTCCATGGTGTCCTCGTCGGTGAGCCACAGCGTCTCACCGACCGCACTCAGTATGCTTTCTGCAAGATTGCGCTCGCTTGCATTTGCCGCAGGGGCGGCGAACAGCGCTGACATCCCGCAGCCGAGAACGGCCGGCGTGTTGGGCATGGCGCGAACGATCCGCCGATAGCCGCCCAGCCACCGGCTCAGGTCACCGGTGCGGATGCCGGCGGCAATCGAGATCAGCAATTGATGATGCATGTAGCTCGCGAGACTTCCCGCAACCTCGCGCAGCTGTTGCGGCTTGATCGCGAGCACGATGCACTCGCACGAGGTGAAGCCCGCGTCGAGGGACTCTCGCGCCTCGATGCCGAAGCGCTCCCGCAGGCGCTGGCGCGCCTCGGCACTGACTTCTACGACCTGCAATTGACTGCCGGAAAAACCCTTTCCCAACAAGCCGCTGATCAGAGCTGACGCCATGTGGCCGCCGCCGACGAAACCGATGCTGACTGACAATTGAGGACTCCGAAACTGACAGGCTCATGCGAGCCCGAATGGAAACGAGGGGGACGCGCCGCGAGCGAAGCGCCGTGTCCCGCACACGCCTGCGCTGCCGCTTGCTTGCCTGCCCGTCATGCTTGCCCGTCCACCTGTAGCTGTCGTGAGTATAGGCGGGCAGCGGCGGTCGCGGCAACCAAGCGAGGAGCCGTATGCCGCGGCGACGGTCAGGGACGCGGACCAAAGATCGCGGTGCCAACGCGAACGATCGTGGCCCCTTCGAGAACGGCTGCTTCGAGATCGTCCGACATGCCCATCGACAGGGTATCGAGTGCCGTTCCTTCCGCGACGATGCGGTCCTTGAGTTCGCGGGCGATGCGAAACCAGTGACGCTGCGCGGCCTGGTCACACTCGCGTCGCGGTATGACCATCAGACCGCGCAGGCGCAACCGCGGCATCGCAGCGACGCTTCTTGCGAGCGCGCTCGCATGCTCCGGAGCCACACCCGACTTGCTGGCTTCGCCGCTCACGTTGACCTGCAGACAAACATCGAGCGGTGGAAGGTGCGGTGGACGCGCCGCCGACAGTCGCTCTGCGATCCTCGCGCGATCGACGCCGTGGACCCAGGTGAAGTTCTCCGCAAGAGCGCGTGTCTTGTTGCTCTGAATGGGTCCGACGAAGTGCCATTCGATTTGCAGATCAGACAACTGGCCTATCTTTTGCACTCCCTCCTGCGCGTAATTTTCGCCGAAGGCGCGCTGGCCCGCCTGCCAAGCTTCCCTGAGACGGTCTGCCGGCCATGCCTTGCTGATGGCGAGCAATTGGATGTCGGATGGGTCGCGGCCTGCGGCGCGTGCCGCGCGATCGATCCGCTCCCGCACAGTTTGCAGGGCTGAAGCCAGTGTGGACATAATGCCCGGACGGTTCTCAAGGAGCGGTCTAATACATTGATCGCTATTGAATTTATGGCCGCACCCGGAAGCTTGGCTGGGGCGGCTCGGAGTGAATTCTAATGGACATTGCCGAACTGCTCGCTTTCGCCGTCAAGAACAAGGCGTCGGACCTGCACCTGTCGTCCGGCCTGCCGCCGATGATCCGCGTGCACGGCGACGTACGCCGCATCAATCTTCCGGCCATGGAGCACAAGGATGTTCATGGCATGGTGTACGACATCATGAACGACAGCCAGAGGAAAACCTACGAGGAGAATCTGGAGTGCGACTTCTCGTTCTCCATTCCAAACCTGGCCCGCTTTCGCGTCAATGCCTTCGTGCAGCATCGAGGCGCAGGCGCCGTGTTCCGTACCATTCCCTCGAAGGTGCTGACGCTGGAAGACCTGAAGGCGCCGGAGATCTTCAAGGACATTTCGAACCAGCCGCGCGGGATCGTGCTGGTGACCGGACCGACCGGCTCCGGCAAGTCCACGACGCTGGCCGCGATGGTCAACTTCATCAACGAGAACGAGCACGGTCACATACTCACGGTCGAGGATCCGATCGAATTCGTTCACGAGTCGAAGAAGTGTCTCATCAACCAGCGTGAGGTCGGGCCGCATACGCTCTCCTTCTCGAACGCCCTGCGCTCTGCGCTGCGCGAGGACCCCGACGTCATCCTGGTGGGCGAGATGCGCGACCTGGAAACCATTCGCCTCGCTCTGACCGCGGCAGAGACCGGTCACCTCGTGTTCGGCACTCTGCACACGAGCTCCGCGGCGAAAACCATCGACCGGATCATCGACGTCTTCCCCGCCGCGGAGAAGGAGATGGTGCGTGCGATGCTGTCCGAGTCGCTGCGGGCGGTGATCTCGCAGACACTCCTCAAGACCAAGGACGGCAGCAGTCGCGTTGCCGCCCACGAGATCATGATCGGCACACCGGCGATCAGAAACCTGATTCGCGAGAACAAGATCGCGCAGATGTATTCGGCAATCCAGACCGGACAACAGCTCGGCATGCAGACGCTCGATCAGAACCTGCTGGATCTCGTCCGCCGCAACGTCGTGTCGGCTGCCGAAGCGCGCAACCGCGCAATGAACAAGGACATGTTCGTCGGCTGATCAGGTCACGCGGACGTACCGGGGAGCACTGAATGGAAAGAGACCAGGCAGTCAAGTTCATGAACGACCTGCTGCGGGTCATGGTGAGCAAGAAGGCATCCGACCTTTTCATCACCGCCGGGTTTCCGCCGGCCTTCAAGGTGGATGGGAAGGTGACGCCGATCTCGAACCAGACGCTGTCGCCGACCCATACGCAGGAACTCGCGCGGTCGATCATGAACGACAAGCAGGCCGAGGAGTTCGAAGCAACGAAGGAGTGCAACTTCGCCATCAGCCCACCGGGCGTCGGTCGCTTTCGCGTCAATGCGTTCGTGCAGCAGTCGCGCGTCGGTCTGGTCCTGCGCACGATCAATTCGGCGATCCCGAAGATCGAGGATCTCGGTCTGCCGCCGCAGCTCAAGGAGATCGCGCTGACCAAGCGCGGACTCGTGGTCTTCGTCGGTGGCACCGGCTCTGGCAAGTCGACGTCGCTCGCGGCGATGATCGGCTTTCGCAATGAGACCACGCACGGGCACATTGTCACCATCGAGGACCCGATCGAATATGTGCACGACCACAGGAACTGCATCGTCACGCAGCGCGAGGTCGGTGTCGATACGGACTCATGGCATGCCGCGCTGAAGAACACGCTGCGCCAAGCGCCGGACGTGATCCTGATCGGCGAAATCCGCGACCGCGACACCATGGACTATGCCATTGCGTTCGCGGAAACCGGTCACCTGGCGATGGCGACCCTGCACGCCAACAGTGCCAACCAGGCGCTCGATCGGATCATCAACTTCTTTCCGGAGGAGCGGCGCGCACAGCTGCTCATGGACCTGTCCCTCAATCTGCGCGCGTTCGTTTCGCAGCGGCTGATTCCGATGAAAGACAGCAAGGGTCGCGCTGCAGCGGTGGAGATTCTCATCAATTCACCCCTGATTTCCGATCTCATCTTCAAGGGCGAGGTGCACGAGATCAAGGAAATCATGGCGAAGTCCCGCGAACTCGGCATGCAGACTTTCGACCAGCATCTCTTCGATCTCTACGAAGAGGGCAAGATCAGCTACGAGGACGCGCTGCGCAACGCCGATTCGGTCAACGATCTGCGCCTGCGCATCAAGCTCTACAGCCAGTCATCGAAGGACCGCGATCTCACCAGCGGCCTCGACAACCTGACGATCGTCTAAGCCTCGCGCGAGACCGGCTTCATCCTGCCGCGACGCCGGGCATCCTGCGCAGCGACCCCGCCACCATCCGGTATTCGTACAGTCGGCACTCGATCGCGCCGTTGAAGAGCGGGGTGCGCTTCGAGGTCTTGAGGTGGATCAGCTTCGGCAACTCCTCGTCCGCGGTGAAAATGCAGACGCACCAGCCTGCAAAGCGCTGCTTCAGCAGGTCGCCGAGCCGGGGATAGAGAGCGCGCGTTTGCGTCTCGCTGCCGAGTCGAACCCCGTAGGGCGGATTCATGATCATCACGCCCTCCGCGGCCGGCGCTGTCGCGTCGAGGACGTCCCGGCACTCAAGTTCGATCGCCTTGCCGACCCGCGCCTGATCGAGATTGCCGCGCGCGAGGTCGAGGATTCCTGTGTCCCGGTCGCTGCCGAAGATCGGGAGCGGCTTGGTTTCGAGCACGCGTGACTGCAGTTCCGACTGCATGCGCTGAAAGGCCTTGAGGTCGAATGATCTCAGCTTCTGGAATCCGAACGCGCGGCGCAAACCCGGCGCATGGAGCAGGGACATCTGCGCCGCCTCGATGAGGAAAGTGCCGCTTCCGCACATCGGGTCGTAAAGCGGTGTTCCGACGGTCCAGCCGGACAGCATCAGGATGCCGGCAGCGAGATTCTCCCGCAGCGGCGCCTCGCCGCCGCTCGCCCGCCAGCCGCGCTTGAAGAGCGCTTCGCCCGAAGTGTCGAGATACATCGTCCAGCGCCGCGCGTCGAGAAACGCGTGGATGCGAACGTCGGGGCGTCCGGTATCGACGCTCGGTCTTTGACCGGTGCTCAGCCGCAACGCGTCGCAGACCGCGTCCTTGATGCGCAGGGTAGCGAAGTCCAGGCTGCGCAGCGGGGAACGGATCGCTGCCACGTCGACGCGGATCGTCCTCTCGGGGCCGAACCAATCCGACCATGGCAGGGCACGGGTCCCGGCGTAGATGTCGTCCGCCGTGGCGTACTCGCCGGCGCCGACGCGCCAGAGCACGCGGCTGGCGACGCGGCTTTCGAGATTCGCGCGCATCGCGAGCGCGAGCTCACCGACGAATGCAACGCCGCCTGGTTTGCAGTCGGTCTCTCCCGCGCCGATGGCCGTCAGCTCTGCCGCGAGCACCGACTCGAGTCCGCGCGGGCAGGGGGCGAAGAAGGACTCCATCAGTGCGTAGGCAGGTTACGGAACGGGGATTCGACGCCAGAGCGCGGGCGGAGCAAGCCGCAAGGCAGCATGCCGCTACCGACCAACGCGTCGACGTTGTCGTCAACAAACGATTCACTGCCGGCAGCCACGGCCTTGACGGTAGCCCTGCGGGTCGGGAGGGCGATATCCGTAGCGACCTGCTTCAGCGTCTGCCGCCCGGACCTTCCGGTGGATCGGTATGTGGCGGATCCGTGTGTGGCGGATCGGTATGTGGCGGATCCGTGTGTGGTGGATCGGTATGTGGTGGATCGGTATGTGTATGCGGCGGATTTCGCGTAATGGGATTTGCCTCCGCAAATCTGCGAATCGTCGTCGACGCGGCTTCCACCGCGGCAAGCGCATCCGGTGCATAGGCCGCGAGCACGTTCCCCTGGTCCGCGTCATCGAGCTGGTCACGGAGACTCTCCACAGCCTCCGTCGTCAGGTAGTTCCTCCTCAGTTCCCCCGCCGCCGCTATCAAACCGTCGGGTTGACGAATCAAGTATCCGTCGGGCGTGATCTCAAGGGTGTGAAAGTTCCTCTTGCAGATTTCCGCGAGAGTGTCAATGTGAAGCACCTTGCCCTTCCAGCCGAACTTTTCCGTGAGCGATAGGTTCACCTCAGACAGCAGGGTACGTTGCCGCTCGGCGATAGAGGCCTTAGTGATCATCCTGATCTGCGCAGGATTATTTGGAACGTCGACGGGGCGTTTCGCGTCGGGCATGTCTTTCAGTCCAGCGATCAGGGCGTCGACGTCCGCCGCTCCAACCGTCGCGCTGTCGCGCATCGCCTGACTCGATGCGGGAAGCTCCTCGGTCTCGCTCGACATCCCGTTTGCAGCACTTTGCGCGATGGCGCTTACAACAGCCTCCCCCGCCCGAGCAATCGACGCGCCCTTATCGATCGTGCCCACTTTCGTTCCTTGACCATCGACGATGCTGTAGCTGCCGTCCTGCTCCTTTGCGTAGCGCCAACCCTCGGGCAAAGCGGTCTGGACTAGGTCGACGAGATCGGGGCTAAATTCGACCACCTCTTTCAGCAGACTCCATTCCGGCTCGGTCTCGGGACTCCGCCTGTCGCAGTCCTGAAGAAGAAATTCCAGCGCATGAAAAACGTCCTCATCCGCGATGAGTCCATTGCGTGCTGGAACATCCACGAACTTGCTGCTGGTGGCTGCTTGGATTCTCGCAGTCGTGATTTGTCCCGCCTCGGACTGGGTGCCTATTTGCACGTCCCAGCCCGATTTCACGATTTCCAGGAACCTAAGGATCGACATGTCCATGGTGATGCTCGCTACTGCCTCTGCGTTGTCTCTCTATTCGACCAATCCGCCGGGCCCGCCGGGTTCGCCGGTCTTCTTCACGGCCTTGGCGAGCGGCACCGGGATCACGCGATCCCAGACGAAGGTCGGTTTGACGGCATGCTGCCACTGGCTATCGTTTGAGAATGCGAGACTAAATCCATAAGCAGAGACCGCCGGGCAAACGACGGTAAAGCGGACATGGAAATCGAGCTCGTCATCCGAATCGGGCAGTTCCCACATCCCCTCAACGAGAACCGGAAGGTCATTAAAGGCGCGCGCAGGCAACGTGTTTGGTCCGGCACCTGTGGCATCTAGCGAATCCGCACCCTCATACCGGGAGCCGTCCCCTTTCATGGTTAGCGCGACCACATGATGGCTCTTGTTGGTTCGAGCGTCCGACGAGGCGCGCAACTGGAAGTCGGTGAGATCAATGGTATGCGACGTGTCAAAGGAGAACCCGACGCTCGCGGTCGCCGTGGGCTCTTCGCCAAAGAATCCGCCGCCGAAACCAAAGTTGATGCCGAAGCTTTGCGATTCCGAGCCGCGTTCTATATCGGTCGAGGGGGCAAAAACCTTCAGTATCGCCTTGGGTGAATCAAACCACATTTCCACGGTGACGGACTCGATGTACGGCCCGAACATAATGTTCGCGCCCTCGCCCCGAGGTCGGAAGCCCGTCTCTGGAGTCACCTCGGCGCCATTGCCAGTCAAGGTAGGTTTCACAACGCGCGAGCCTTCCGTGGAGATGTAGAAGTACTTGAGAGGCTGGCCCGTCTGCTGCGGCGCGATGTATGGTGTCCACTTCCACAGGGCCATCGTCAACTGAAAAGAAACGGTTGCGTCGACGATAGCCTCGTAATGCCGTGACGCCACTGCCCGTCCCCCCGAATGGAACAGGCGAATTCCCGCGGACTTCGTCACGGGTGGTGAGTTGGGATTGTCGCCGCTCGACCAAAAACTGCCATATGGGGCGGCATCTTCAAGACTACCAGTGGCCATGTTTTTTTCTCCCTCGGGCTTCTTCTTTCGGTCGACACTGAGAGCGATGAGACGCGGCACTTGCTCCGCCTCGCGCTTTCTCATTCCAGCCCATGACTATAGGTTAGGATTTCGGTTTGCCGCAAGAGACCTCATCATGAGACGTGCATGGGATTCCAGGCCAGGAAGAATCTCGGTTGTGCGAAAGCCCCCTGCGCTATAGTCGCGCTGTCTCTTTTCCGCTGTCCGTCATGAACAACCTCGCCGAAGCGCTGAAGCAGCACGAATCCACGCCCGGGAAAGTGTTGTATCACCAGTGGACCGGTGAGGAGTGGAAGAGCTACACCGCGGGAGAAATCATCGATCTCGCGGCGCGCTGGCAGCAGACTTTCCTCGACCACGGTTTCGAGCGCGGCGACCGCGTCGCGCTGTGCATGAAGAACAGCGTGCACTGGGTCGCCATCGACCAGGCGTGCCTGGGTCTCGGCCTCGTGGTCGTTCCGCTCTACGTGATCGACAATCCCGAGAACATCGCCTGGTGCATCAGTCATTGCGAGGCGCGGCTGCTGGTGCTGGAGACCCCGCGCGTGCTGGAGACGCTGCGGCAGGCCGCGGACGACCTGCCGCCGATCGTCTGTCTGCAGGCCGAGCCGGACGATCCGGTGGAGACGCCGCGCACGTTCCTGCCGGCCCACGCCAAGGGTTTCACTGTGCAGCCGATGCCGGACGACGGGCTCGCCAGCATCGTCTACACCTCCGGCACGACGGGGCGGCCGAAGGGCGTGAAGCTCTCGCATCTCAACATTCTTTCCAACGCGCGCGCCGCGCTGAAGATCGTCGATCTGCACGACTCCGACCTCCTGTTGTCCGTGCTGCCGCTTTCGCACATGTTCGAACGCACCTGCGGCTATTACGCACCGCTGCTGCATGGCGCACCCGTCGCCTTCTCGCGCGGCGTGCAGCATATCGGCGAAGACCTGATGGGGTTGCGCCCGACGATCATCATGGCGGTGCCGCGCGTATTCGAGCGCTTCCTCGTGCGCATCGAGCAGGCGCTGAAGGACAAGCGCGTGAAGCGCGAACTCTTCGAGCGGACGGTGGCAGTGGGCTGGCGCATCTTCAAGGGCGAGGCGAACGCCGTCGAGCGCGCGGCCTACCGTGTTCTGCGCAAGGTCGTGGCGCAGCCGGTCCTGGAGCGGCTGGGCGGGCGGCTGCGGCTTACGGTGGTGGGCGGTGCGGCGCTCGAGCACCGGGTCGCCAGGCATTTTCTCGGGCTCGGTCTCACCATGCTGCAGGGATACGGTCTGTCGGAGGTGTCACCCGTCGTCGCCGCCAATCACCTCGACGACAACGACCCGGCGTCGGTCGGCTATCCACTGGAAGGTGTGGAAGTCAAAGTCAGCGAGCAGCACGAACTGCTGGTGCGCGGACCTTCGGTGATGCTCGGCTACTGGCGCGATCCGGACGCGACCGCCGCAGTGCTGTCCGCGGATGGCTGGCTCAATACCGGCGACCAGGTCGACATCCGCGAGGGTCGCATCTACATCAAGGGGCGCACCAAGGACATCCTGGTGCTTTCCAACGGTGAGAAGGTGCCTACCGACGAGATCGAGCGCGCGCTGCTCGAAGAGTCCGCGTTCGAACAGGTGCTCGTGGCGGGCGAGGGACGTGCGTACCTCATCATGCTCGCGGTAAGCCAGGAGAGCGACGAGAAGAAGCTTGCGAAGCTTGCCAACGATCGGCTCAAGTCGTTTCCGCGCTACATCCGCATCCGCCGCGTGATCGCGACGAAAGAGCCGTGGACGCTCGACGACGGTCTGCTCACGCCGACGCTGAAGGTCAGGCGTCCAAAGGTGCTGGCGCGCTTCGATGCCGTCATCCGTCGCGCCTACGAGGACTCGGGGCTCACCGACTGACGTGGCGCGCAGGCTTCACGGCAGCGCGAACACGTCGAAGCGGATCCGCTTGCGGGGATTCCTGTCCTCGACGAGCCGGCTGATGCGCGCCTCGACTCGCGTCCCACGGTCCATGTGCCGGGCGAGATCGGCGTTCTCGGTACGCGGCACGTAACCCAGCTTCTCGCCACGCCAGTCCACGCGCACCGCGTTCGGGTCGTACGGATTGTCGGGCTCCCGCACCAGCGCGAGCGCGTCGCCCACTTTCATTTCGCCCCACAGCAGCTTGCCGCGATGGAACTGGAAGCCGGCGAGCGGAGAGTTCTGAATAAGGATGCGCGCTTCGACGCGCGGTTCACCGGCGAGCGCAACGCTCGAGGCGAGAGCCAGCAGCAGTACCGCGGCTCGCAGCGCTGCCGCAGCCATCGGCCTCAGAACGGCTTGACCACCGCCAGGATCACTGCCGCGATCAGGATCAATACCGGCGCCTCGTTCATCCAGCGGTAGAAGACGTGGCTGTGCGGGTTGCGATCGCGCCGGAAATCCATCATCGCCTTCCACGTCCAGACGTGGTAGCCGAGCAGTGTGACCACCAGCGCGAGCTTGAGGTGCAGCCAGCCGCCGGAGTAGCCATAACCCAGCCAGAGCCACAGGCCGAGCCCGACCGCGAGCACCGCGGACGGCGTCATGATGCCCCAGAAGAGCTTGCGCTCCATCACCTTGAAGCGGTCGAGCGAGATCGTGTCGGCTGCCATCGCGTGATAGACGAAAAGGCGCGGGAGGTAGAAGAGTCCGGCGAACCAGGTGACGACGAAGACGATGTGAAAGGCCTTGAGATAGAGCATGGATGGGTCGGGAGGCAACACCGTTACCGCCATGGTAGCCGATCTGCGCAGGGCATCGAACCCGACTCATGCCGCTCGATCCGCAGTGCTACCCGTCCGGGTGCACCCGCTATGTCGCGGGTCGTGCTACGCGCGGCTGTTCGGCCGGATTCGGGCTGAACCGCTTCACCCATTCGACGAGCGCGAGGTATGCCGGAACCATCAGTGCGAGGATGCCGAAGAAGAGCGGAGGCGGTGTCACGAAGCCGAGATAGTGCGCCCAGGGACTGAAGGGCAGCCAGATCGCGAGCGCGACCACGGC
>JAEUMW010000468.1 GCA_016791345.1 Betaproteobacteria bacterium
CGGATTGAAACGCTGTGTGCCTCCGGTAACGCCAACGGTTTTTGGCATCGCCCCTCGCTCGCGAGGGGCGCGGATTGAAACACGTGGACCGATGACCTTCGCGCTGCGCTCGAGGGGCATCGCCCCTCGCTCGCGAGGGGCGCGGATTGAAGCGTGAACTATGCCGTGCGCGCGCTACGCGGCGTGTCGACCGCCGGCACCAAGGAGCGCTCAAGCTGCGCTCTCAGGTCCCGCTCGCTGCAGAAAACCAGGTCGTACGTGCTGGAGAAACCCGCCGCCTGTTTGGCATCGAGGCCCGCTGCGCAGACGATGAAGTCGGCGCGACCGATGCCAAGCCGCTTGCGCAACGTCAGGCAGCGGTCGATGTCCTGGCGGAAGTCGCCGCTCTTGCACTCGACGCACAGCGGACGGTTGCCGTCGATGAGGAAGAACACGTCGAGTTCGAACGTCTCGTCGCTGGGCAGCGTGATCACCAGATTGCGTGCGCACGAATAGCGCAGGCCGCGCTCCCGCGCCAGCTGGAGCAGGGCCATCAGCACCAGCCACTCCAGCCAGTCACCGTTGAAGAAATCGCGAATCGCCGGCGCCGCCTGCAGGATGAGCCGCAGCCGCGGCTTCTCGTCGTTGAGGTGTAGACACTTGGCGATGAAGGTGTAGTCGAACAGCTGTCGGCAGAAGCGCGTGATGAGCTCGACCTGTTCGGGCGTCTTGCGCTCGAGTTGGATCGTCGCCTGGGCGAATCCCTTGATCTGTGCGAAGCGGATACGATCGACCACTTCCTTCAGCACGCCGAAGTTCTCGCCGATGGCGACAGCGACCTCGTCGAAGAAGCCTGTCGTGTCGACGGCCTTCGGGTTCGTGCGAACGCGGATCTGCCGGCGCTGGAACCAATCGCGCACCGGCCCATGCTGGAGTTCGGTCGACAGGACGGCCGAGTTGTGCAGATCGAACGGCTCGGCGGGTGCCGCCGGTGTGCCGCGCGGCATCAATCCGCCGCTGCCGCCGGCGGCGCGCAGTCGAACCGATTCGACCTGCAGGGCAAACAGCTTTTCCAGCGCCTTGCTGACGAAATAGACCGTATCGTGGGCGTGACCGGGTGCCTGACAGCGCGAACACGGCTGCATGGTGCCCGCCGCCTCGCGCGGCAGTTCTTCGAGATGACCGCACTTGCTGCAGCGAAGGATGGCCATGGCATGAGGGTGGGAGGCTGAGCGGAGACGACGCCCGCTGCAATAGCTGTGCCCACGTCCCGGTCACCGCCTCTGACCGGCGCCGCTGCGGCCGTGCGGGCCGCCGCAAGGTTGACGCGACGCGAAGAACCAGCAATATTCTGCGCTGCGGTTGCCCCGGAAGATCGGGTGCGGGCCTTCGGCAATTGCCGCAGGTTCGCGCGGGGTCCGCTTCGCGTGCGCCCGCTTGCCTGCCCGCAACCGGCGCGTCGTCGATCACTTCTTCTCTGACACGGCACCATGGACAACAGCACGCTGCCGTTCGCCAACGACCACGAGCCCGGCGCAAGCGCCGACGCCGTCGCCGCCGATCCGCTCTGGTACAAGGACGCGGTAATCTATCAGCTGCACGTCAAGGCGTTCTGCGACTCCAACGACGACGGCATCGGCGACTTCCGCGGCCTCGCATCCAAGCTCGATTACGTGCAGGACCTGGGCGTCAACGCGATCTGGGTGATGCCCTTCTATCCGTCGCCGCTGCGCGACGACGGCTACGACGTCGCCGACTATCTGAACGTGCATCCGCACTACGGCACGCGGCAGGACTTCCGGAATTTCCTGCGCGAGGCGCACCGCCGCGGGCTGCGCGTGATCACCGAGCTCGTCGTCAACCACACCTCCGACCAGCATCCGTGGTTCCAGGCCGCACGCCGAGCACCGCCCGACACGTCGAAGCGCAACTTCTACGTGTGGAGCGACGACGATCAGAAGTATCGCGGCACGCGGATCATCTTCACCGACACCGAAGCCTCCAACTGGACCTGGGACCCGGTCGCGAAAGCGAACTTCTGGCACCGCTTCTTCAGCCATCAGCCCGATCTCAATTTCGACAACCCGAGCGTGATGAAGGCGGTGGTCCGCGCGATGCGCTTCTGGCTCGACATGGGTGTCGACGGCGTCCGGCTGGATGCGATTCCCTATCTGGTGGAACGC
>JAEUMW010000469.1 GCA_016791345.1 Betaproteobacteria bacterium
CGCGCTGCCCATAACTAAACCCGGAGAGACAACACCATGAGTTTCACCATCGTCGAGCAGGCGACACCGCGCCTGCACCGCTCCGAGCTGGCAGTGCCCGGCTCGAACCCCGCGATCTTCGAGAAGGCGGCCAAGTCCGCCGCGGACATCGTGTTTCTTGACCTGGAGGACGCGGTGGCGCCGGACGACAAGGAGCAGGCGCGCAAGAACATCGTGCAGGCGCTGAACGACATGGACTGGGGCACGAAGACGATGATGGTGCGCATCAACGGCCTCGATACGCACTACATGTATCGCGACGTCATCGACGTCGTCGAGAACTGCGCCCGGCTCGACATGCTGCTCATCCCGAAGGTCGGCGTGGCGCAGGACGTCTACGCCATCGACATGCTGGTGACGCAGATCGAACAGGCGAAGAAGCGCACCAAGCGCCTGGGCTTCGAAGTGCTGATCGAGACCGCGCTCGGCATGGCGAACGTCGAGGCGATCGCGCAGTCGAGCCGGCGGCTGGAGGCGATGAGCTTCGGCGTGGCGGACTATGCGGCGTCCACGCGTGCCCGCACCACCGTCATCGGCGGCGTCAACCGCGACTACGGCGTGCTCACCGACAGGAACGAGCGCGGCGAGCGCGAGTACTTCTGGACCGACCCGTGGCACGCCGCGCAAACGCGCATGATGGTGGCGTGCCGCGCGTATGGCCTGCGCCCCATCGACGGCCCGTTCGGCGACTTCGGCGACGCGGATGCCTTCATCGCGGCGGCAAAGCGCGCAGCGGTGCTGGGTTACGAGGGCAAGTGGGCGATCCACCCCTCGCAGATCGAACTGGCGAACCAGGTGTTCACGCCTTCGGAGACTGAGGTCACGCGCGCACGGCGCATCGTCGACGCGATGGCGCAGGCCGCGCGCGAGGGCAAGGGTGCGGTCTCGCTCGACGGCCGCCTGATCGACATCGCGAGCATCCGCATGGCCGAAGCGCTGCTCGCCAAGGCCGACGCCATCGCCGGCGCCGGCTAGGACAGGCGCATCCGGCGCCGGGTCCGCGGTGTCGACACTGTGCGCGCACAACTCGGCAGGGAGGAATTTTCAGGTGAGAAGTTATCCGCAGAACAGCCCGGAAGCCATGGCGCGCATCATTGCGCTCGTGCTGCTCGCCGATGCCGAACTCGACGACAGCGAGGTGGAGATGCTGGACCGCCTCGGCGTCTACGAGCGCATCGGCGCAACGCGCAAGACGTTCATCCGCGTCGTGCGCGAATATTTCGACGATCTGCTCGATGGTTCCGGCGAGCGCGTTCGCCTGGTCGACAGCCAGCGCATCGACGCCGCGCTCGACGCGGTGGACGATCTGCAGAAGCGGCGCGATCTCGCCGGCATGCTCTTCGACCTCATCGGCACCGACGGCACCGTCAACGATGCGGAACTCGCGACGCTGCGTCACGTGCTCGCGCGCTGGGGGCTGAGCCTCGGCGAGATCGAAGTGAGCGTGTCGCGCAGCTGAGGCACGCGGTTGCCGCACGACCGGCGCGGGCGCAGGATCAGGCGCCGGGCGGTGCGATGCCCTGGGTGCACGGCGGCTTCGGCACGAACGGCTCGAAGTCGTCGTGCCCCTGGTTGACGACGCCGCAGCTGCTGTCAGGGACTTCGTTCCACGCGTCCGGGAGATCGCCGAGGGGCTCCGACATGACGAGCCGCGTGTGGTCGCTCAGGCGCCGGAACAGCGAATTCTGCGGATAGCGCTGGCGCAGCTCCTGCACGGCCGCGGTGTAGAAGAGCGAGCGTGACTGGCGCTCGCTCGAATAGCGGAACACCCAGAGCTGCTCGCCATTGGTCGTGGCCACCGTCATCTGGATCGGGAATTCGATGCCGTAACCGCGCCCGGTCGCCTCGACCAGACCCAC
>JAEUMW010000470.1 GCA_016791345.1 Betaproteobacteria bacterium
CTTTCTTGGGGCGGCGGTATGAGGCTCGTGCCATCTCTCGGGGCTCGCAGAGCAATCCGGTGCGGTGAAGACGCCGGGGAACGGGTGTTCGGTCCCATGACGAAGGCGGGCAGCGCGAGGAGCATGCAACCATGACCCAGGGCGCGCTCGTCGTAGGTGCAGGACCGGTGGGCCTCACGATGGCGCTCGAACTCGCGCGCTACAAGGTTCCCGTGCGGCTCATCGACAGGATGACGGAGCGCAGCGACACGTCTCGCGCCGTTGCGATCTGGAGCCGGACGCTCGAGCTTCTCGACCGCGCCGGGATCAGCGAGGAGCTGATTGCCATGGGCAACAAGGTCACGGCCGCCAGCATCATGGCCGGTCGCAGCCTTGTCGCCCACTTCGAGCTCAAGGAAGTCGACACGCCTTATCCATTCGTGTTGATGCTCCCGCAGTGCGATACCGAGGCCGTGCTCGAACGGCGTCTCCAGCGCTTTGGCACGCGCGCGGAGCTGGGTGTCGAACTCACCTCGTTCACGCAGGACGAAACCGGGGTAACGGCGACGCTGCGTCGTGGCGACGGCAGCATCGCAACCGAGCGCTTCGCATGGCTCATCGCCTGCGACGGTTCGCACAGTCCCATCCGCCACAGCCTTGGCCTCACGTTCGATGGCGACACCATCGGATTCGACTGGGCACTGGGCGACTTCCACATGGCCGGCGCGCCCTTCCCGTTGAATGAACTTGCCACCTACTGGCACGAAGACGGGCCGATCGTCTTCTTTCCGATGTCCGCGGGACGCTACCGGCTCATCGTGAGCCTCAGGCCCTCGACCGGTACTTTGCCGGTAGCGCCGACGCTCGAAGGGTTCCAGGCGCTCGTCGACCAGCGCGGGCCGGGAGGAATCACGCTCAGCGACCCGATATGGACATCCGCCTTTCGCATCAACGAGCGCCAGGTCGCGAGCTATCGGGTCGGGCGCGTGTTCCTCGCCGGCGACGCAGCACACGTGCACAGCCCCGCAGGCGGCCAGGGCATGAACACGGGAATGCAGGACGCCTGCAATCTTGCCTGGAAGCTCGCCATGGTCTGCCGCGGCATGGCGGCCGCCCCCTCACTGCTCGACAGCTACGACGCCGAGCGCAGACCGGTCGGGGCCGAGGTGATCGCCGCGGCGGGTCGCCTCACCAAGCTGGCCCTGATCCGCAATCCCGTCGCGCAGCACCTGCGCGACGCGGTGGCCTATGTGCTGCTGGGTCTCGCGCCGGTCCAGCGCGCGCTCGAAGGTTCGATGACGGAGACGTCGGTCGGCTACGCCGACAGCCCGATCAATGGAACCACACAGGGATTGGGCATAGCAGCGGGCGCACGCATGCGGCCGGCGGCGGGCGAGGCGCCGTACGGCGCCGGTGACGCCCCGCGTTTCACCCTGCGCGCCAACGTGTCGGGGACGCCGCCGCTCACATCCGTCCAAGACTTGCTGGATCCCACGGTCCGACCGAACGCCGCCGGCCGCGGGATCGAGCTCGTGCGACCGGACGGCTATCTGGCGATGTCGGCTGCCGACGGCGATTGGGCGCAGGTTGCGGATTACCTCGAGCGGTTCGCCGGGGCCTAGATATCCAAGTCCGCCCGTCTCGGGAACCTGCTCATTCGGATACCGCCGGCGGATGTTCGAGTTGCTTGATGCGAGCTTTCAGCTGCTCGATCACGGTGTCGCGTTCTTCGATTGCTCGACGCACGTCCTCCGCCTCGAACCGCTCCGGGATGTGCTTCGAGCAGTTCCAGTCGAACGCCTCGACCGAAATCTTCATCACGCGCTGAACGTGCCCCCGGTGAGAGTCTTCGACGAGCGCATCGAGCTGCGGATCGTCTAGCGTCACCTCGCGTACCGACAGCCGACCGAGAATCTTCAGCCGTGCGCGCCGGCCGTAGTCGACGAGAATCAGCGCGACGCGATCGTTGCCGGCGAGATTGCCGATGCTCACGAGCTGCCGATTGCCGCCGAAATCCGCGAACCCGAGCGTGTTCGCGTCGAGCACCTTGAGGAAGCCGACCGGTCCGCCGCGATGCTGCACGTACGGCCAGCCGGTTTCGGATACCGTCGCCATATAGAGGCTGCGTTGTGCGGCGATGAATTCGGTCTCGGCGGCACCGAGACGGTCGTTCTGCGTACCGTCGTTGCGTTCGAATGCACGTGCGTAGCTGTTGCGGCTGCCGTCGCGAGTCTGTGCGGCTTTCACCGCGGGCGTGAAGGCGATGCGGGCGAATGCGTGGCTCATGGCGGGCTCCGGGGTCGACGGGTCAGGTGGTTGCGACGCGGGTGCGCGTTGGGGTGACGCGGCTATGCGAAAGTCTGCGTGATGAGTTGCGCGATCTCTGGCGCATATTCCTCGAGCGCAAAGTGACCGCCGTCGAGGAAATGCAGTTGCGCGTCGGGCAGGTCGTCGCGGAAGGCCTTCGCACCGTCGACGGTGAAGAAGGGGTCACCGCGGCCCCACACGATCAGCGTCTTCGGCCGGTGCGCACGGAAGTACTGATGCCAGGCGTCGTACTGCGCGACGTTGTTCGCGTAGTCGCGGAACAGCGCGAGCTGCTTCAAGTCGTTGCCAGGCCGGTCGAGCAGCGCCTGATCGAGCGTCCAGGGGTCGGGGTTGAGCGCCTGCGGGTCGCGCGCGCCGGCGAGGTACTGGTAGCGCGTGGTCTCGGGAAGCAGCATCCTGCGCGCGCCGCGTTCGTCATTCGACTGCCACAGCGGCATGAACACCTCGGAAACCGCCAGGCTCACGCCTGCCAGGTACGCGTTCGCGTTCTGGATCACCTGGCCGAGCACCCGCTCCGGATGGCGCCGCGCGAGCCGCCAGCCGACCGGACCCCCATAGTCGTGCAGGTAGTGGACATAGCGCGCGACACCGAGGACTTCCAGCAATCGCTCGACGATGCCGGCGATTGCATCGAAGGTGTAGGGGAAACGATCGAGCGGCGGCGAGTCGGAGTGTCCGAAGCCGGGGAAGTCCGGCGCGACCACGAAGAAATGCGGCGCGAGCAGGGGAATCAGGTCGCGGAACATGTGAGACGACGACGGAAAGCCGTGCAGCAGCACGATGGCCGGACGCTCGCGGTCGCCCGCGGTGCGCACGAACA
>JAEUMW010000471.1 GCA_016791345.1 Betaproteobacteria bacterium
GGCGCGCTCATCCTGGTGTCGATCGCGGTCACGACACTGCTGTGGGGCGATCCGTCCAACCGCTTCATCTGGGTCGTGCTCGGCGTGACCGTCGGCTTCGGCGCCATCGGCTGGATCGACGACTATCGCAAGGTCGTCTACCGCAATCCGAAGGGGCTGTCGGCGCGCGCGAAGTATGCCTTCCAGTCGCTGATCGGCCTCTTCGCCGCGCTCTTTCTCGCGTTCAGCACCGACCTGCCGGCGCAGACGGAATTCATCGTGCCGTTCTTCAAGAACGTGGCCTATCCGCTCGGCGCGATCGGCTTCATCACGCTCACCTACTTCGTCATCGTCGGCAGCAGCAACGCCGTCAATCTCACCGACGGACTGGACGGGCTCGCCATCATGCCGACGGTGATGGTGGCCGCCGGTCTCGGCGTCTTCGCCTATGTCACCGGCAACGTCGTGTTCTCGAAGTATCTGGGCTTCCCGCACATTCCGGGTGCCGGCGAGCTCACGGTGGTGTGCGCGGCAATCGGCGGGGCGGGTCTCGGGTTTCTCTGGTTCAACGCCTATCCGGCCGAGGTCTTCATGGGCGACGTCGGTGCGCTGGCGCTCGGCGCCGCGCTCGGCGTGATGGCGGTCATCGTGCGCCAGGAGATCGTGCTGCTCGTGATGGGAGGCGTGTTCGTGGTCGAAACGCTGTCGGTGGTGCTGCAGGTCGCATCCTTCAAGCTCACCGGCAAACGCATCTTCCGCATGGCGCCGCTGCATCACCACTACGAGCTCAAGGGCTGGAAGGAGAACCAGGTGGTGGTGCGCTTCTGGATCATCAGCATGATTCTGCTGCTGATCGGGTTGTCGACCCTGAAGCTGCGGTGATGGGTGCGGGACTCGAAGCGCGACATCTGGGCTGGGCGGTCAGGACGGGACGATTGGATCTGAACGGAAAACACGCGATGGTGCTGGGGCTCGGTGACAGCGGCCTGTCGATGGCGCGCTGGCTCACGCGCCGCGGCGCCGCCGTGCGCGTGGCCGACTCGCGCGCGACGCCGCCGCGTGCGGCGGAACTGGCGCAGGTACTGCCGCACGCCGCACTCGAAACCGGCGCCTTTCGCGACGCGAGCTTCGAGGCGGCGGATCTCGTTGCAATCAGCCCCGGCATTTCCGTGCGCGAGCCGGCGGTGGCGCGCGCACGGGCGCGCGGCGTGCCGGTGTGGGGTGACATCGAACTCTTCGCGCAGGCCGTGCAGGCGCAGGGGCGGCCGCGCATTCTCGCCATCACCGGCACCAACGGCAAGACGACCGTGACCTCCATGACCGGTGCGCTGTGCCGCGCGGCGGGTCTCGACGCGTGCGTCGCCGGCAACATCGCGCCCCCGGTGCTGGATGCGCTGATGGCGCGCGAGGACGCGGGCACCCCGCCCGACGTGTGGGTGATCGAACTCTCCAGCTTCCAGCTCGAGACCACCTACAGCCTGAATGCCACCGCGGCGGTCGTGCTGAATCTCACGCAGGATCACTGCGACCGCTACCGCGGCATGGAGGACTACGCCGCCGCCAAGTCGCACGTCTTCAACGGCACCGGTGTGCAGGTCGTGAATCGCGATGATCCGTACAGCCGCAGCATGGCGAAGAGTGGCCGTCCGACTTTCAGCTTCGGCCTGGGCGAGCCCGAGCGCAAGGGCGAATGGGGCATCGTCGAGCACGGTGGGCGGGCGTGGCTTGCGGAGAACGGTGATCGGCTGATGGCGCTCGACGATCTGCAGGTGGCGGGTCTGCAGAACGCTGCCAACGCGCTGGCCGCACTTGCCCTGTGCCGCGCGATCGATCTGCCCTATCCGCTGCTTACGGATGGATTGCGCGCTTTCCGCGGCCTGCCGCACCGCGTCCAGCGCGTGGCCGAGATCGACGGCGTGCGCTTCTTCGACGACTCCAAGGGCACCAATGTCGGCGCCACGGTCGCCGCACTCGAAGGTCTCGGCCGGCCGGCGGTGCTGATCGCCGGCGGCGAAGGCAAGGGGCAGGACTTCGCGCCGCTCGCCCCGGCGGTGGCCGCGCACGCGCGTGCGGTCGTCCTCATCGGTCGCGACGGTCCGGCGATCGGCCGCGCGCTTGCCGGGTGCGGCGTGCCGACGCTCGCCGCCGCCAGCCTGCCGGCAGCCGTTGAACTGGCGTTCGGCCTTGCCCGGCGCGGTGATGCGGTGCTGCTCTCGCCTGCCTGCGCGAGCTTCGACATGTTCCGCAACTACGAGCACCGGGCCGAAGTCTTCGTCGCCGCGGTGCACGCCCTGGAGGGTGCCCGTTGAACGTCGGCGCCACCACCTCCATCAGCGGCTGGAAGCAGAACGCGCCCATGGCCGAGCACGACGCGGCCCTGGTCTGGTCGGCCGTCGCCTTGCTGCTGCTCGGACTGGTCATGGTGTACTCGTCCTCCATCGCCACCGCCGAAGCGAGCAAGTACACGGGCTATCAGGCGAGCTACTACCTCTCGCGGCAGGCGATCTTCCTCGCCGCGGGTTTCGCCGCGGGTGTGGTCGCCTATCAGGTGCCACTCGCGACCTGGCAGCGCATCGCGCCGTACTGCTTCCTGTTCGCTGCCGCGCTGCTGGTGCTGGTGCTGATCCCGGGCGCAGGGCGCGAGGTGAACGGCGCGCGCCGCTGGCTGCCGCTCGGCATCGTCAACCTGCAGCCTTCCGAGCTGATGAAGCTCGCCGTCGTCCTCTACGCGGCGGACTACACGGTGCGCAAGGCGGCGCACATGGCGAGCCTGCGCCGTGGTTTCGCGCCGATGTTCCTGGTGATGCTCGCCACCGGCTGCTTGCTGCTGCTGGAGCCCGACTTCGGCGCCTTCGCGGTCATCACGCTCATTGCCATGGGCATTCTCTTTCTGGGCGGGATGAACTGGCGTCTCTTCGTCGGGTTGATCGTGATGCTCGCCGTCGGCTTCGTCGCGCTGATCGTGACCTCGCCCTATCGCATGCAGCGCATCGTCGCCTTCATGGACCCGTGGGCGGATGCCTACGGCAAGGGCTATCAGCTCTCCCATGCGCTCATCGCCTTCGGTCGCGGCGAATGGTGGGGCGTCGGCCTGGGCAGCAGCGTCGAGAAGCTCTTCTATCTGCCGGAGGCGCACACCGACTTCCTGCTCGCGGTGATCGGCGAAGAGCTCGGCTTCGTCGGTACGGCGACGGTGATCGCGCTCTTCGCGCTGCTCGCGCTGCGGGCGTTTGCCATCGGCAATCGCGCAGCCAGCGTCGAACGCTATTACTCCGCGCTGGTGGCGCAGGGCATCGCGCTGTGGCTGTCGGTGCAGGCCATCATCAACATGGGCGTGAACATGGG
>JAEUMW010000472.1 GCA_016791345.1 Betaproteobacteria bacterium
TTCCCGCGGCGGGTGATGGTGGTCTCGACACCGCTTTCCGCCTTGCTTACGAGTTCGCTCAAGTGCGCCTTGGCGTCAGCCAAAGTCACAGCAGCCATGCCGTGCTCCAATTGGTCATCGGGTTGGTCAGATTATATGGCAAATGTGCGACGTTGACCGAGCTCTCCGGGCTGCCGGAGAGAGGCGGGATTGCCCCGCGTCAGGCCAGATTGCGCAGTTCCCGCAGTGCCACCGACAGCATCGCCGCGTCGGTCGTCGTCATCGCGCGCAGTTCCCCGAGCAGCCGCGTCACCCGCTCGACGGCACTGCCGTTCGCTGCCTTCCAGCGCGCGACCAGTTCCGGCACCGTGCCGTCCGCACCCGCGGCGAGCACCTGCGCGCTGACATTGCGCTGCAACCCCGACAGATCATCCTGCATGGCGCCTTTCGCGAGGGTCTGCCAGTAGGTGTCCGCGGGCAGCGCAGCGATGCGCTCCTGCAGCCAGGGAACATCGAGTTCGTCCGACACCGCGAAGTACACGTGCGCCACGGTCTCCACCGGGCACGACGTCACGCTCGCCACTTCCGCCATGTCGAGCGCGGCATACAGGGCGTGCCCGGCCGCCACGCGGCGTGCGACTTCGTTCGGCACGCCCTGCGCCTCGAAGCGAGCGATCCGCGCCGCTTCCTCCGTCGCAGTCCCCATCGGCGCGAGCAGCGGATCAAGGCAGCGGTAGACCGCTTCCACCGCCGGTGCGAAGTGCTCGATGGTCGCCGCCATGTCCTCGTGCAGGCGGCGCGAGCGCAGAAACCACAGTGTCGCGCGGAAGACGAGCTGACCGCATTCGCTCAGCATTTCCGATTGCGCAAGGTCCGGCACCTCGTTGTCCAGCACCTCGATCGATCGCCAGAGGGGCACCAGGCCGAACACCTCGCGCGTCAGCAGGTAGGCGCGCACGATCGCCGGCGGATGCTCTCCACTCGCCTCGGCGATGCGGTGCACGAACGTCGGGCCGACCCGGTTCGCCATGCTGTTCAGAAGGTGCGTGGCGATGATCTCGCGGCGCAGGGGATGGCGCGGCAGGTATGCAGCGTAGGCCTCGCGCACGGCACTCGGAAAGTATCGGGCAAGCGCGGTCGCGCACCAGGGGTCGTCCGGCACGGTTGACGCGATGAGCTCGTCGTACAGCCAGATCTTGGAGTATGCGAGCAGCACTGCCCGCTCCGGATTGAGCAGCCCCTGGTGGTGGCTGCGCCGCTGCGCGATCTCCTCGTCGTCCGGAAGGAACTCGAGCGCACGCTTGATGCGACCGGCCTTTTCCAGGAACTGGACGAAGCGCTGCTCGGCGTCCAGCCACTGCGGCGCGCGACGGCCGGCAACCGACAGCGCCTGGGTCTGGAAGTAGTTGTCCCGCAGCACGAGTTGGCCTACCTCATCCGTCATCGAGGCCAGCAGGTCGTTCCGCCGCTTTTCCGTGAGCTCGCCTTCCGCCACCACGAGACCGAACAGGATCTTGAGGTTGACCTCATGGTCGGACGTGTCGACGCCCGCCGAGTTGTCGATGGCATCGGTGAAAATGCGCCCGCCGGCCATCGCGTACTCCACGCGGCCGAGCTGCGTCAGGCCCAGATTGCCGCCCTCCCCCACCACCTTGCAGCGCAGTTGGCGACCGTCGACGCGCACCGCATCGTTGGCGCGGTCACCGACATCGGCGTGGCTCTCCTGTGCGCTCTTCACGTAAGTGCCGATGCCGCCGTTGTAGAGCAGGTCGACGGGTGCCTTCAGGATGGCCGAGATCAGCTCGTTCGGACTCAGCGACTCGACCTCGAGGTCCAGCACGCGCCGCACCTCGGGCGACAGCGGCACCGACTTCACGCTGCGCGGGTACACGCCACCGCCGGTGGAAATGAACTGTGCCGTGTAGTCCGCCCACGACGAGCGCGGCAATTGAAACAGCCGCTCGCGCTCGAGGAAGCTCGCCTCGGCATCGGGATCGGGATCGAGAAAGATGTGACGGTGATCGAAGGCGGCCACCAGCCGGATGTGCCGGGACAGCAGCATGCCGTTGCCGAAGACATCACCCGACATGTCGCCGATGCCGGCCACGGTAAAGTCGGTCGTCTGCGTGTCGATGCCCATCTCGCGGAAGTGGCGCTTGACCGATTCCCATGCACCGCGCGCCGTGATGCCCATCACCTTGTGGTCGTAGCCGACCGAGCCGCCGCTCGCGAACGCATCGGCGAGCCAGAAGCCGTATTCCTTGCTGACCGCGTTGGCGTAGTCGGAGAAGGTCGCCGTGCCCTTGTCGGCGGCAACCACGAGATAGGGATCGTCCGCGTCATGCCGGTGCACCCGCGGCGGCGGCACCACCCGCCCGCCCACGAGGTTGTCGGTCAGGTCGAGCAGTCCGCGCAGGTAATCCTGATAGCAGGCCACGCCTTCCTTCACGAAGGCTTCGCGGTCGGCCGCCGGCGGCGCCTTCTTGAGCACGAAGCCGCCCTTGGATCCCACCGGCACGATCACCGTGTTCTTGACCATCTGCGCCTTCACCAGCCCGAGGATCTCGGTGCGGAAGTCCTCCGGCCGGTCGGACCAGCGCAGCCCGCCGCGCGCGACGCGCCCACCCCTCAGATGCACGCCCTCGAAGCGCGGCGAGTAGACGAAGATCTCGAACATCGGCTTCGGCTCGGGCAGGCCCGGCACCTGCGAGGGATCGAACTTGAAGGAGAGAAACGTGCGTCGTCGCCCATTCTCGTCGCACCGCCAGTGGTTGGTGCGCAGCGTGGCGAGGATCAGCGCGAGGTACTGGCGCAGGACTCGATCCTCGTTGAGATTGTCGACCCGGTCGAGCGCGCTCTCCAGTGCCCGCACCTGGGAAGCTGCCGCTTCCTCGCTCGCGCGCTCCGGATCGAAGCGCACGCGGAACAGATTCACGAGCATGCGCGCGATCTTCGGGTAGGTCGCCAGGGTCGCCTCGACGAACGCCTGCGACAGCGGAAACGCGATCTGATGCAGATACTTGGCATAAGCGCGCAGCACGGTGATGTCGTCGGCGCCGAGGCGCGCCGCGAGCACGAGCTGGTTGAAGCCGTCGTTCTCCACCGTACCCGCGAAGACGCGCCCGAAGGTCTCTTCGAAGTTCTCGCGCAACGCATCGATTTCGATTTCGGTGCCGTCGCGCGTGGCGAGTCCCAGGTCCTCGATCCACACCGGCGGCGCGCCGTCGGGCGTGATCCGGTACGGCCGCTGCTCGAGCACGGAAAGCCCCATGCGCTCGAGCATCGGCAAGCTCTCGGACAACACGGCCGGGCGTCCGGGATGGAACAGCTTGAGGCGCAAGGTGCCCGGGGAGGCTTCCACCGGGCGGTAGAGATTCATGCCGAGGGTGCCGGTCGCGATCGCCTTCTGCATCCGCTCGATGTCGGGAACGGCGTTGCGCGCCGGGTAGTCCTCCCGATACGCAGCGGGAAATGCGGCACCGAAGCGCCGGCACGCCAGATTGCCGCCCGCTTCCCCCATCGTGTCGAGCAGCGCCTGCCTGAGATCGTCACCCCAGCGCCGCGAGGCGGCGGCAAGACGCTCCTCCAGATCGGCGACCTCGTAGCGCGGGATGTGTCCGGGCCGAGTGCGCACGGTGATGACGATGCGCGCCAGGACCGACTCCGACAGGAACACGTTGAACTCGGAGCTCAGGCCGTTGAACGCCTGCATGAGCACCGCCTGCCATCTGCGCCTCAGCTCGGTGGTGTAATGCTCGCGCGGCGCATAGATCAGGCACACGCAGAAGCGCTCGAAGGCGTCGCGCCGCACGAACAGGCGCAGCCGCTGCCGCTCGCCCAGGTGCAGGATGCCGAGGGCATTCGCCAGCAGCTCGTGCTCGCCGATCTGGAAGAGCTCGTCCCGCGGATAGGTCTCCAGCACGTGCTCCAGCGCCTTGGCCGCATGGCCGCCCGCCGCGAAGCCCGCACGCGCCATCACGTTCGCCACCTTGCGCCGCAGGAGGGGAATCTCGACGGGGTTGGCGCCGTAGACGATGTGGGTGTAGAGGCCCACGAAGCGATGCTCGCCGCAGACCTCGCCCTGCGCGTCGTAGCGCTTGATGCCGACATAGTCGAGATAGCCCGGGCGGTGGACCGTCGAGCGCGAGTTCGACTTCGTCAGCACCAGCAAATCTTTAACACGCGCATACGCGCGGGCTTCGGGCGGCAGCGCCGCGAAGCTGGCCGACGGACCTTCCTCATCCTGTCCGCGCAGGATGCCGAGACCCGAGCCTGGGACGGTGCAGAGCGCGTCGGCGCCGTCGATCCGCTCCAAGTCGCTCAAGCGATAGCCCAGGAACGTGAAGTGACCGCGTCCGAGCCAGCGCAGGAACGCCTGGCCCTCCTCCAGCTCGTCGCCGCCGACGGGAGGGGGTCGCCGGTCGAGGTCGCCGAGGATTTCCTCGAGCCGCCCGAGCATGGTGCGCCAGTCCGCCACGGCGAGGCGCACGTCGTTCAATACCCGCGTGAGGTCTGCCGCCAGCGCCTCCATGCTGTCCGCGTCGGCGAGGCGATCCACCTCGACGTGCATGAAGGATTCGCGCACGCCCTCCGCACCGCTCGTGGCCGGCTCCAGCAGTTGTCCCGCAGCGTCGCGGCGGTTTTGCAGCACCGGGTGGACGAGCAGATGCAGGGCGAGCCCGCTGCGGTTCACCTCCGTCGTCACTGAATCCACCAGGAACGGCATGTCGTCGTTGACGATCTCGACGACGGTATGGGTGGACTGCCAGCCGTGTTCTTCGATGCTCGGGTTGAAAACCCGTACTTTCGGCATGCCCGGCTCGCGACGTCGGGCGAACGCGAGATGGGAAAGCGCCGCGCCGTAAATGTCGGCGGTATCGAGCTCCGCCAGGTCGTCCGGATCCACCTGCCGGTAGTACTCGGCCAGAAAGCGTTCGGTGGCCGCCTGGTCGTCTCCTGGAACCTTCGCGCGC
>JAEUMW010000473.1 GCA_016791345.1 Betaproteobacteria bacterium
GGAGATCAAGCGCCGGAACGACGACACGAGGCAGACGATCGAGCGGATGTTTGCGGAGTTGTCGAGCGTGAAGACGGATCGCAATCTGCTGGCGGGGCTGTTCGTGGAGATCGCCAAGTGCCTCAATCAGGACATCGCCCCCAAACGCATCGCCAAGATGGGCAACGGTGAGTAGTGCAGCGGGATGCCGTGACGGCCGCGCGCGGCGGCCGGGCGGCATCCCGATCTCGACGCGCTGCAGGTGAGCACGCTTCGTTCCGTTTCGCACCGGGAGGGTGTCGCCGCCGACTCCGCCAACCGGCAGCAGCTCGCCAACCTGCTGCTGGAAGTGGCGCGCTGTGTCGATCGCGATGTCGCGGCGCGCGTGCCGAGCGCGCTCGACACCGATCCGCGCGTCGAGGCCTTGCGCCATATTCTGCTCGAGCCGGAACAGGCGGCGCTCGCCGAACTGCGGCACAAGCTCGACGATCCCGAGCAGTTGAGCGCGGCCGTGAGCGCGATTCTGCCGGCGGCCATCGCCCGCGCGCTCCAGCGCGACGACAGGCTCAGCCGTGAACTCACGCCGGTGATCGAGGACGCTGCCCAGTCCTCGATCCGGCGCGATCCGCGGACGCTGATCGGGACGCTTGCGCCGCTCATGGGGCCGGTGATCCGGAAATCGGTTGCGGAGACCCTCGACAGCTCCCTGCAGCGGCTCAACCAGGCGCTCAAATACAGCCTGTCCTGGCAGGGGCTGAAGTGGCGCATGGAGGCCTTGCGCACGGGCACGTCCTTCGCCGAAGTGGTGCTCAAGCACACGCTGGTCTTCCGCGTCGAGCACGTCTTTCTGATCCATCGCAAGACCGGTCTCATGCTGGAGCACGTCGCGGCGGACGAAGCGAGCGCCAAGGATCCGCAGCTCGTGTCCGGCATGCTCGCCGCGATCCAGGATTTCGTGCGTGATTCGTTCGACGAATCCGCACTCGGCGGCATCGATACGCTGCGTCTGGGCGAGTTCGTGCTCTGGTGCGAGGAAGGACCGCTCGCGTTTCTCGCGGCCGTCATTCGCGGCAATCCACCGGAGCGTCTGCACGACCTCTTGCGGCAGACGCTGGACACCATCCACGCCGAGAACCGTACTGCGCTGGAGAACTTCGACGGCGACGTGAGCGAGTTCGTCGCCGTGCGCAGCAACCTCGAGCGCTGCCTCGAACGGCAGGAAAAGCCGGCCGACGTCCGCACCACCCCGCTGCTGTGGGTAATTCCCGCGGTATTGCTGGTGGCGCTGGCCTACTGGAGGTGGCACGGATACGTCGAGGAGCGGGCGATGGCGAGCTACGTGCGCAAGCTGCAGGCGGAGCCGGGAATCGCCGTGACGAGCCTCGACCATCGCGATGGCAAGTGGTACATCACCGGCTTGCGGGATCCACTCGCGGCGAATCCGACGGATCTCCTGCGTGCCTCCGCGGTCGACCCCGAAGAGGTGGTGAGCAACTGGGAGCCGTATCAGGCGCTGCATCCGGTGATCGCGATGAAGCGCATCGAGGCCACACTGAAGCCGCCGTCGACGGTGCGCTTCGCGCTGGACGGCGACACCATCCGGGCGACTGGCACAGCGCCCCGGCGCTGGATCGAGAAGGCGCGCACCCTGGCGGCCGTGCTGCCACCGGGCTCGGCGCAGCTCGACCTGAGTGCATTGGCGGACGTGCAGCTGGGTGAACTCGACCGGCTGCGCGATGCGATTCAGGCGCGCCAGATCTTCTTCGGTTACGGCGACGCGCTGCCGAAGCCGGGGCAGGACTCCGTCATCGAAAGTCTCGGGGCGGAACTCAAGACGCTCGACGAGGTGAGCCGCAAACTCGACGTCGGGGTGCGCGTCATGCTTACGGGACACGCCGATGCCACCGGCCGTGATACGCCGAATCTGGGCTTGAGCGTCGCCCGCGCCGAAGCCGTCCGCGCGCTGCTGCGCAAGCAGGGCGTCGATCCGGATCTGCTCGCGGTGCGCGGCGCCGGCCCCATGGAGCCGGTCGCGCCCGGCGTCTCTGAACAGGACCACTCCCGCAACCGGCGGGTCTCGCTCACCGTCAACATTCTCGACTGACGCAAACCCTATGTTCCAGAAAAAGATCTGCATGCTCGGCGCCTTCGGCGTCGGCAAGACGAGCCTGGTGCGGCGCTTCGTCGACACCCTCTTCGCCGACAGCTATCTCACCACGGTGGGCGTCAAGCTCGACAAGAAGACGGTCACGGTGCGCAACGAGACGGTCAATCTGATCCTCTGGGACATCGCCGGCGAGGACGCCGCATCCACCGTGCGGACGACATATCTGCGCGGTTCGGCGGGTTACCTGCTGGTGGCCGACAGCACGCGCCCGGTCACCCTGCAGGTGACGCGTTCCATCCAGTCGCGCGCCGAGGCCGAGATCGGCAAAGTTCCCTTCATCCTGCTCCTCAACAAGTGCGATCTCGTGAACGAGTGGGCGATCGCCGACAGCGAGATCGACGCGCTCACGGCGCTCGGCTGGACGATCCGTCGCACCAGCGCCAGGACCGGGGAAAGCGTCGAGGCGGTATTTCAGGACATCGCGGAACTGACCGTGCGGTAAGCGCGATGGAGCTTCTGCCGCCCACCGTTGCGGAGTCGCTGCGCACGCTCTTGTATCAGCAGCGCGCGCTGGCGTACATCCTGGTGGACAACGCGCTCGACCTGGTGCGGGCGGGTGGTTTTCTCGAGCGCTACGGTCTCACCGGCCTGCGCCTGCAGCAACCGGCGTCGAGCCAGATCGACTTCCTCGAGGGCATGCTGCCGCTGGCGGAGACGCCCTTCCTGATCCGCTCGATGGAGATGCCGTCCGGGCGCATCGCGGACGTCCACTTCTTCGCGCACGACGAGGGCGTCTGGATCCTGTTCCTGGACGTCACGACCGAGCACCACGAGGCGCAGCTCGTGCAGCAGAAGGCCTACGACATGACGCTGCTCTCCGAGCGCGAGGCGCGCCTGATCGAGGAGCTCGAAGCCGCCAACCGCGCGCTGGCGAAGTCGCAGGAGGACCTGCTGCGCACGCATCGCCGGCTCGATCGCGAGCTCGAGGACGCCGCGAACTATGTGCAGTCCATTCTGCCCGCGCGCTTCTCGAAGCCCTTCGTCGCCGACTGGCGCTTCGTCCCTTCATCCGAACTCGGTGGCGACTCGTTCGGCTATCACTGGGTCGATGATGACCATTTCGCGCTGTTCCTGCTCGATGTCTGCGGGCACGGCGTGGGCGCGGCGATGGTGTCGATCGTGGTCGCCAACATGCTGCGTTCCGAGGGACTCGCCGACACCGATTTCCGCGCACCGGCCGAGGTGTTGACGGCGCTCAATCGCGTCTACCAGATGGAGCAGCACAACGACCTCTACTTCAGCATCTGGTACGGCGTCTACCGCCACTCCGACCGCTGCCTCAAGTACGCCGCGGCCGGACATCATCCGACGGTGCTGGTGAGCGGCGCGCCGGCACAGCGCGGGCGCATCGAGACGCTGGCCGCGCGCGGGCCCAGCCTCGGCATCGCACCCGGTGCGGTCTACCGCGGCGAGGAGCGCGTGCTGCCCGCGCAGTGCCGTCTCTTCCTGTTCAGCGACGGCACTTTCGAGATCGGCGCACCCGACGGCAGCATGCTCGAATTCGATCGCTTCCTCGACGTTCTCGCGGCACCCGTCGCCGACGGGGAATCGGAGCTCGACCGCCTGCTCGAATTCGTCCGCAACGTGCACGGACCGGGCCCGCTGGAGGACGATTTCTCGATCATCAGGCTTGCATTCCGGGCGTGAGAACAGACCGAGAATCCGCAACGTCGGGTCCTCGCCGCCGTTCGGCTTCCATTACGCCCCCGCCATGATCGGCAGGGGCGTCAGACTCAATGCCAGCAAGCCCACGTGCAGAGCGATCTGTCGGCGCTGGAAAAGGTCGTCCCCGCAAACAGCAGCTTGGGCATCTGCCCGAAGCGAGTCATAGAACTCGTATCAGTTGTGGAAGCCACGATTTGATCCGACAGGCAATGTCAGATCTCGCTTCACCGGGCGAGATCGGCCAGGAGCCGTCGCTCAGTCCTTGACCGGAAAGCAGACGTTCAACCGGACGGCGATACCCGCAGCGAACCCCGAACCACGTGAACGCGCGCTGCTTATTCTCCCACCGGGCGGGCTGTATCCGGCAGCCCTTGCAGTTCGTCTGAGGAGGAATCTGCGGCCAAGGCCTCCTATACTTTTCCTAGGCGGCAACATTCCACCCGTCGCGGAGGGAACAGATGAGTGAGAAACGCATCCTCATCGTGGCGCACCGGACTGCAGCGACGCCGAGGCTGCTCAAGGCCGTCGCCGAGCGGGCTGCGCGCGAGCCGTGCAGGTTCACGCTGTTGGTGCCGCACCCGTATTGGGACCCGGGCACCGAAGAAGCGGCGATTACCCTCGAACTCGCAATCCCGCTGCTCGATGCCGCCGCAGGGTCGCACGTTCAGGGGATTGTCGGGGCGACCGACCCGTTCGAAAGCTGTGCGGGAGACACTTGAGCGCAACCACTATGATGAAGTGGTCGTTTCAACTTTGCCGCAGCGAGTGTCCCGGTGGCTGCATGTCGACCTTGGGCACCGTATCGCGCGGCTCGGTGTACCCGTAAGCGTCGTAACCGCCGAGCAGGCTGAGCGCACCCTTTTGCCGGAGACAAGGTCGGGTTGATCGAGCTGCGCCAGTACGGCGAAATCACGCTGACTCGCCTCCGCGCTCGCGAAGCAGCGGCGAGCCGGTTAGCGCAATGTTCGGCGATTGTGGAGATGTTGCCCCGTGTCCAGCATTCGAATTGGCAACCAGACCAGCTGCCATGCGCCCGCGCGGTTGCCCTACGAATTCGCCGTCGCCCAGGGGTTTGATGCCTTCGAGTGGCTAAGCGACAAGGGCCCCTCGGGGTGGTGTGAGGATGATATGTCGCAAGCGGAGCGGTCGGAACTACGCCGCAGCGCACAGCAGCGCGGCATACTATTCAGCGTACACGCTCCCGTCGCAGCCGATCCGACCCTCCCCTCCGGCGCCGAGGCCATCCGACGCACCATTCGCTTTGCTGGCGACGTGGGGGCGGGGGTCGTCAACCTGCACCTTTTCCCCGAACATGGCTCGAAGCAATTTGCCGAGGCGCTAAGGCCGCTGCTGGAGGCCGCACGATCGGCGCACGTGCGCCTCTGCCTGGAGAATATCCCTCAGACCTCACCCGATGAGTGCAACGCCCTCTTCGCCCTACTGGCTATGATGCCTGAGGCCGCCGGGCAGGTTGGCATGTGCCTCGATATGGGGCACGCAAACCTGTTCCCCGGCACGCGCAACGATTATCTCAAGTTCGTAGACCGACTTGGAGAGCACGTCCCGATCATTCACTGGCACGCCCATGAGAACTGGGGTGACTGCGACAGCCATCTACCGTTGTTCACAGGGCCTTCGGCGCACGATGACCGTGGTGTGCGCGGCCTGGTTTCGATGCCTGAAGCGGCGTGGTTTCCAAGGGTCCGTGGTTCTGGAGCAGTGGCCGCGGCGACCGGATATCCTGGTCGGGACCCGACAGCGACTTCGGCATATGCTTGAGGCCGACTGAGGCTCAGCGGGTGAACAGAGTCCCGCACCAAGCGCGGCACCAGATCTCACCCACGGCGCAAATTTGTATCGCGTCCCGGTTGCAATGTCTGGTTGTTCGATCTCTACTGTCGCGATACGTGCATGACGGCAAGGTTGTGGCCACCCAGATCCGTTAGCAAGATCGCCCACGGTACGCCGAACCCCATCCTCCAGACTCAGTGAATGAACCTCTGCCAACTTGTCGTGTAGGCGATGTTCGTGGCGCGCATGTCAGACTGCTGCGGCCGACCGCTCGTGGTTCTTGCGGGACCCCGCGGAACGGTACCTCGCAGAACTCGCCAGTTGCGGGAGGCGGTGTTACGCTGTTGCGAGTCGACGTGACCCAGTGGCCGCAACACTGGTATTGACGACGTGTCGAGGCGCCGCCTCGAAATCATGCTCAGGGAGGAGTATTCAAATGGAAAAGCATACGCCGCAACCCATCGACATCGCGAAGATATTCGAGCAATTCAAGGTGCCAGGGGTTGACGTTTCTGCGCTGATGGAAGCCAGGCGCAAGGACATTGAGGCACTGACGGAGGTCAACAAGATCGCACTGCAGAGTTCGCAAACCATGGCGCAGAAGCAGGTCGAGATTCTCCAAAAAACCATGGAAGAGCTGACGCAAGCGGTTGCCGCCGGCAAACCGTTGGAGAACGCCGCCAAGCAAGGTGAACTGGTGCAGCACGCCGTGGAGAAGGCATTGACCTACATGCGTGAGCTTGCCGAAGTGGCACGCACGGCACAAACCGAAGCCCTTGATGTAATACACAAGCGCGCTCAGGAGAACATGCGAGAGTTGACCAGCTGGGTGCAATCCAAGAAGTAGGGTTGCATTCAAAGCGTGGCGGATGGCGCCCGCCATCGCATCCGCCAGTCTCTCCCTCGCCGCGGGCGGCACGTTAGGTGGGCGGCTTCCCGAGGATCGGGAACTCGGGGGCGGCGAGTCATGGGCCCGCTCGAGCGAGTTCGCTTATATCCAGAAAGGAGTGTACTGGCAGTTTGGATTTGGACTCGTGGCCCAAGTCCAGGTGGTTGACTGGATAAGCGCTGCCAAATGAGCACCAGTCGGAACGGCCAACCGACACTGAAGGAACCGGTCGCTTACGTGGACCTAAGCAGTGCGCGGCTTCGGCGTCCCGGGGCATCGACCGCATCAGGGATGGCGTGAAGGGAGGTGAGCTCACGACTGGCATCTCTTCTTGTCCGAGACCGGCAAGCACGTCGCGGCGCTCGACGCTGTCGAAGATTGAGTGCAGTAAAAACTGCACGATCAGCGCTTGGAAGCGGGGTCCTTCAACAGTGGCCCAGCGTCGAGTTCTCTTCTTTTTCGGCTTAGCCTGTGTCGCGACCGCGTGCGCGCCGGTGCAGGTCCAAACCGTTCGGTATTCGGATCCTCCGCCGCAAATCGGCACGATATCGACCCAGATCCAGATTCTGTTGATGGAACCGCAGGTCCCACACGTCAAGCTGGGTGAAGTTCTCGTTTACGCGCCTGGGAACGCCTCCCGCGAACAGCTCGAAGCCAACATCAAGAGCGGTCCGGCGAACCTCGGGGCGGACGCCGCCTGGATCGTGCGCGACGACACGAGGCTGCTCCCGGTTGTCTACGTTGATCCCTGGTGGGGCCCCGTCGCCAGCAGTACAGGCAGTGCGCGGCGTCTTGTCGCGATCGCAATCAAGTTTCAGCAAGCAGCGGGCATCCCGTGCCCGACGTGCATCCACCGATGAGACTCCATGAATCCATTCCGCACTTACTCTACCGGTATGCAGGCAGTCGGGGGGGCTTCCTCGCGATCTGTGCAGCGTTGGCCTTTGCCGGCAGGATGAGCGCTGCCTATCCGGTTACGGCCATGGTCATCCCGGCGTCGCTCATGCGGCGGACGAAGGGCGGTCAATCCAGACAGACTGCGACCGCGAGATCGCACGGTCGCAGTCGGCCACTTTCGATCCATTGATCGACCTAGCGTGCTTGCCGGAAAGCTGCCGTTGCACCCACGTCGAGCAATCACACCGCTGTGCACCCGGAGTCACGACGAACTGGGGTAAAGAAATACAACAGCTCGTGCTGTGGGCCATCAGGCGACAACTTCTGCGCCCGGTCGGGCGACCCTTCAGGCAGCAAGCGGTTCGCGATTCCTGTCAACACAAAATTCTCCATTGATCATGGCTGATGGAGAGTGAATGGGCGTCGAGCCCAGTCGGCGTCGGTTGTACTTGCGCCCTTCCTACGCCACGGTCCAATGAAGATCTCAGTCGCTCATTACGACAGAGCCCCTCTCAGCGCGCTCACCTTCAGGCGCCTCTTGTGGTCGGTCAACAGGCCCAGCGTACGCTCGACATAACGCTTCGAAGAGAGCTCATCAGCGATGTACCTATTCAGGAGGTCCAACCACCGGCGATGGATACCGCAATTGGCGGTGAGACCCTCGTCGGCTAGGGGGCAATCTGGGCACCGTGTCCGCGCTGCCTGTGCGGACACAGCCTTCTTTTGCCAAGCCTGTCGGTAGCGCTCCGCATACTGTTCAATCCACTCGAGGGCCACCCTGTTCTGCTGCTCCGCCGGGAACAGTGCAACGTAGCGTTGAATGGTGGCAATCTGATCCAACATAAACTCTTCATGCGCGAGATGAAGCTGCCCGTCGCCGCAGGCGAAGCGCGTCAACAAGGCAAGCATGGGATCGTTGACAACAAATGTGCTTTGCTCCTCGGCGAGTGAACGTTGGCACGGCTGCGAGTGCAGGTCCGCCTGCCCGGTCTGCTGCGCCTGTTCCGTAACCTTTCTCCAGACCCAGCAATGGAGAATGCCTTTCAACCATTCACCCAGCTCGTTCTGAGTCTGCAGATAGTTTTCCCACACCCGCTGCGCGTTCGCCATCCACTTTTCACGGTACTCGGTGGCCGCTCGTATCTCGTCTCCGAACTTGCTCGGCACGTCGTTCACTTGCGTCGGCGCTTCGAGGTAATGGAGGACCATAGCAGCGCAATCCCCCATGAAGACGAACTCCTGCTCCGCCGCGCGCTCCATGCTCATCGCACTGATCTGCTTAAGCTCGATGAAGGAATCCCAGGAAGCTTTCCCTATCGCGTTCATCTGCCCCCACATCGACCGATCCTCCACTCTGGTGCATCCGCGACGCGGGCAACGAAATAGAGCTCGCACTTTGTGCGGCGCACAATTTCATTCTAGAAATAGGAGTCCGGACTGTCAATCCTCGGGTCTGTAGACCGTTGCGAGTTTCTTATCGCGGGTACGGGATTGCAGCTAAGCGAGTCGATTGGACCGGCGGTAGCGGGCGCGGCACCCACCTTCACGAAAGGCACGGCCTAGCGGCCAGCGGATCGCCCACAGAGAGCCGGGGGAGACATTCAGGAAGTCGGCGGCTTCCTTCTCGTCCAACAGTTTGCGAGCGCGTTCGTATATCCGGCATCTGTGCTTGGTGCTCCACGACGCCGCTCATCGCGAACGCTTAAGCGTCTGCTTCTTTGACTTCTTGCGTCCGGTTTCGGCAATCCTGAGCTTCCGCTTCGGGTCTATTCTGTTGAAAAACTGGGTTTAGATTGGCGTTACTGCGGCGCTGCGGTCGTGGAAACGGGAGTCTGGTGAAGTCGGCGGAACGCAAATGAATACTCACCCGCCGTTACGCGGGCGCCGAGTTGCCTTCAGGTCCTCTTGGCATTAGCCATCTGGCCATTCTTCGCAGATTCTGGGCTGTTGCCGCCAGCAAGAACTCATCCTGGGCACCACTGAAACCGCGTAGTCGTAACCTGTCCAGCTTCAGGATGCGCTTGAGATGGGCAAACAAGATTTCCACCTTCTTGCGATCCTTGCGGGACTGTCGATACGCGGCCGTTGTGGCGATCTGTCGAGCCACATCGCGCGCACTCTCATGGATGCTGCGGGCGATCTTGCGAAATGGCGTATTCGGACAGCAACGAGCTTTCATCGAGCAGAGGGCACAGTCACGCTCGCTTGACCGATGGATGATGGTGTCGGCTTGCGTGATGTGCGTGCGCGGATTCTTAAATGGGCGCCAGTCGCAGCGCAACGCCTTGCCTGCTGGGCAGCGGTATTCGCTCGCCTGATCTATCCACGCAAAGTCGCGGCGCGAGAAGGTGCCGTCTTGCCGCTCCGATTTGTCCCAAACCGGCACATGGGGTTCGATCTGCTTCTCACCCACCAGCCAGCCAAGCATGGCGGCTGATCCGTAGTTGGTATCGCCCACCAAACGCTGCGGCGTCATACCGAAATTCGCTTCGACCCGAGTAATCATGGTTCGGGTCGCTTCGACTTCCGCCGTCTTATTGACGGCGGACGCTTCGACATCGACGATGATCCCCGCCTTGAGGTCCATCAGGTAGTTGGTGGAATAGGCATAGAAAGCCGGCCCGCCCGGTGCCGCAGTCCAGGTTGCCGCGGGGTCGGTCAGCGAAATAGCCTTGGGCGTGGTGCCACAAGCGTTCTCTTCCGCCAGCGCCGCCAGATACTCGCGTACCGGTCGGGCCGCGGCCTCCGCATTGCCCCAGTCGATTGGCTCACC